>JBGSII010000298.1:0-9554 GCA_041742555.1 Ilumatobacteraceae bacterium | reverse complement strand
GGCGACCGGCGCCTGGGAGTGCGTGACGGAGTATCGACTCACCGAGCCCAGGCGGTGGTGCCGCAGCTCACCGGACCCCGTCCGGCCGATCACGATCAGGTCGGCGTCGGCGGACGCATCGACGAGGACGTGCGGAGCTTGGCCTTCGATCACGAGCGACTGGACTCGGAGCCCGACATCGGAACCGCGCGTCGCCGACTCGATCGCGACGTCCACGTCGTGTCCCGCTGACGCAGCGAGTCCCAACTCGTCGACGCCGAACCCACGCTTCGCGGCGAACAACGCCATGACCGGCGGCACGTGGAACGCGCTGAGCGCCGTGAGGTCGACGCGTCGACCAGCGCCGTGTACGACCGCCCATCGCAGCGCGTCGATCGAGGCGTCGGACCCATCGATGCCGACGATCCATCGAGCAGCCATGAGCACCAGTGTCCACCTCCACCACGATGAGGCCAAGGGTCCGAAGACTCACCGTCGCCGGGCAGGGCCGATCGGCTGGATCAGCGATGACCTAGGGCCCTGGCGAGCGCCTCATCGGTCGGAGCACCATCAGCATGGAGGGAACATCGTGCCAGACGAGCCGCTCGAGGAGTTGTCCGAATCCGAATGCTGGGCGCTGTTGCGCAGCGTCGACGTCGGTCGACTGGCGACGCCGACCTCAGATGGCGGGGTCGATGTCTTCCCGGTGAACCACGTGGTCGACCAGGGTTCGGTCGTGTTCCGCACCGCGCTGGGGACGAAGGTGACCAACGCCCTCAGTGCGTCGGAGGTTGCATTCGAGGCCGACAACGCGGCGCGCACCTTCGACCAGCAGAGCGACGACCCGTGGAGTGTCGTCATCCACGGGTCAGCGACGCTGATCACCATCGAGACCGACCTGTTCGACAGTTTCGAGCTGGCCGTCCACCCGTGGCACGTCTCGAACAAGCCGTACTTCATTCGGCTCCGTCCGACCGCCGTGTCGGGTCGGCGGTTCCGTCTCGCAATCAGCCCCTGACGCCACCATCCGTCACGAATCGAAAGGAAACAACATGGTTCAGCACCTGATCGTTCCCGTCGACGGGTCCGACGCGTCGTGGCGCGCCGTCGATGTCGCCGTCAACCTGGCGCGCCGCGCAGACGCCTCGATCGACGTCACGGAAGTCGTGTTCGACCAGGACGACATCGCCGAGGCCGAGCTCCGGCTCAGCGAACGCCTCGAACAACACGACTCGTGTGGCGTCACTGTGTCGACACACGTTCGCCTCGCCGGCCACAGCGTTGCGGAGGCCATCGGCAACGAGGTCGAGCAACATCCCGAAGCCATCGTCGTGCTTGCATCGCATGGACGGGGCCGTTCCGCAGCGCTGCTCGGAAGCGTGACCGAGGAGCTGCTCGAACGGATCTTCGGGCCGGTTCTCGTGGTCGGCCCGCACGCCACCACCACCGAGTTCGATGGGCCGATCATCGCAACCGTGGACGGCTCGCACCAGTCCGAGTCCGTCCTGCCGCTCGCTGCGGCCTGGGGCATCGAGTTGGGCGGCGAACCATGGATCGTCGAGGTGGCCGATCCCGACCGTGGTACGTCGCCGGACGTGAGCGAGTCCGCGTACCCCGCGCGACTCGCGCGCACGCTCGCCAAGAGCTCGGAGCACTCGGTGCAGTACGAGGTGTTGCACGGTGAGCACGTCCACGACGAGGTCGCCGACTTCGCGTCGCAGCTCGGCGCATCGCTGATCGTTGCGAGCACCCGCGGGCGAACCGGGATGTCGAGATTCGTGATCGGTAGCACGGCGGCCGCAATCGTGCGCCATGCGCCGTGCCCCGTCCTCCTGGTGCGCCCACCGCATCTCCCGAAGTGACGCGTCACCGACCAGCGTTTGAAGCGTTGGCCGGGCGCCGCAATAGCATGATGTGTGCCATGGACCGCGCCGAGCTCGCAGGAGCCTTGATCGACTCGTGCCCGGACGGTTTGCTGCTCGTCGACCGCGACGGAGTGATCCAACTCGCCAATCCGGTGGCGAGCACGATGTTCGGCCGGAGCGAGGACGACCTCGTCGGATCGTCGATCGACGACCTCGTCCCGCCCGAGTTCCGCTCGACACACCCCCAACGGCGCGCCGCCTACACCGCGGCACCGTCGAGTCGCCCCATGGGAACCGGACTCGAGCTCTTCGCGCAGCATTCGTCCGGGGAGATGTTCCCCGTCGAGATCAGCCTGAGCCCATGCACCATCGAGGACAGGTTGTTCACGATCGCGACGGTGCGCGACGTCAGCGACCGACAGGAGTCGGCGTCGCAGATGGCGATGCTTCGCGACCGCGAACGCATCGCCCGGGATCTGCACGACATGGTCATCCAGCGCCTCTTCGCCGCCGGGATGAACCTCCAGGCGGTGCAGTCCGCAGCGCAGCCGCAGATGGTGGCGGACCGCATCGGTTCGACCATCAACGAACTCGACGACACCATTCGCGAACTCCGTGCGGCCATCTTCCGACTCGGCCACCACGGCGAACGCCTCACACTGTCGGCGCAGATCACCGAGCTGATCCACGAACGGTCGCGCCACCTCGGATTCGATCCGGTGCTGCGACTCGCGGGCGACCTCGACCAGCTTCCCGACTTCATCGCCGACCAGCTCGTGGCGACGGTCGCCGAAGGGCTCTCGAACGTCGTCCGTCACGCGGACGCGACATCGGCCGAGATCAGGATCGACTACGCCGGAACGACGCTGTCCTTGCTGATCAGCGACAACGGCGTCGGCATCCCGAACGCACCGAAGCGTTCGGGTGGCCTGTCGAACATGATGTGGCGCGCGGCGGAACTCGGAGGCAGCTGCACCGTCGCACCGAACGAGCCGGCGGGCACCCGCCTGCACTGGCACGTCCCCGTCTGATCTCCCCGCCATCGCGCACGCCCAGCGATGAGCGAGACGACCGCATACGACCGCTTCGCTCATCGCACGCACGTGCGCACCCCCTGCGATGAGCGAGCCGACCGCATACGGCCGCTTCGCTCATCGCAACGACGGTCACACGACTGGTCGTCGACGGCCGTTGCCTCACATCTCGTTGCGGTGGCGTTCGACCAGACGAGCTGCGAGCGCGGCGGCCTCGGTCCGCCGCGACATGCCGAGCTTGGCGAGCAGATTCGACACGTAGTTCTTCACCGTCTTCTCCGCCAGGTACATCTCGCGGGCGATCTGGCGGTTCGTGTACCCCTCGCCGATCAGGTCGAAGATCCGCCGCTCCTGCGCAGTGAGGTCGTCGAGGCGTCCCTCTTCGCTCTCACGCAGCCGACGACCGGCGAGTCGCACCTCGGCATCGTCGAGGTAGCGACGGCCTTCTGCGACGCCGCGGATCGCGTCGACCAGTTCGTTGCTGCGGATCTGCTTGAGGATGAATCCGGAGGCCCCGGCAAGGCCCGCATCGACGAGGGCCCGATCACTGTCGAACGAGGTCAGGATCAGCACCTTCACCGACGGGAATTCCGTGGTGATCGAGCGGCACACGTCGATCCCGTTGTGCTCGCCGTCGCCGAGACGCACGTCGAGCACCGCCACATCGGGGATGTGTTCCCGGATGCCTGCGAGTGCCTCGTCGGCCGTGCCCGCCTCGCCGACCACCGTGAGGTCGCTCTCGGCGTCGAGCGCCGCAGCGATACCTCGGCGCACCACCTCGTGGTCGTCGAGCAGGAAGACACGGATCATCCTGCCATCATCGCTCATCTGCAGTGCGCCACGGCGCACTGGCAGATCAGTGCGTGAGCGGGACGACCGCGATCGGACGATGTGCGTGGTGGAGCAGCCACGTCGACACCGACCCGAGCAGCGCTGCTCCGACCGCGCCATGCCCACGGGCGCCGACCACGAGGAGGTCCGCTTCGTCGGCGTGCGCGGCAAGCGCGGCACGCGGTGTTCCGCGGACGAACTCCCGCTCGATCGTGACGCCGCCGGCGAGTGCCTGGCCGCCGACCGTGTCGACGAGGTGATGGAAGCGGTCGGCGGCGAGATCGCTCGCGTCCGGGAAGAAGAACGTGTCGGCGCCGACTGCGAGCGGAGTCGTGTCCCACACCCACATGACCACGACGACGCCGCCGGGCGACACGAAGTCGATCGCCCAACGCAACGCCGCCATCGAGTTGGGGGAGCCGTCACAGCCGAGCAGGATCTTCTGGGCCCGCTTCGGCTCGGCGTCGCCCGGCACCACGACCGTCGGCACGGAGGCGTGTGTTGCGCATTGTGTACTCGTCGATCCGAGCAGCAGACGAGTGAAGCCCCCGCGGCCGCGGCTCCCGACCACCAACAGCCCAGCCGACTCCGAGGCATCGAGGAGCACCTGGGCTGGGCCGCCCTGGCCGATGGAGGCGACGACGGGAACGTCGAGCCGATGACGCAACGGGGCCGCGATCTCAGCGACACCGTGCGCTGCGGCGTCGTGGATCTCGTCGTCGTCGAGCCCGACCATCATCGGCCCCGACATGGGAGACGCGCCGACCACGGGCGTCTGCCACGCGGTCACCAGTTCGATCGCGGATCCTCGCCCCACAACGTTGGCCGCTGCCCACTCGAGCGCGTTCGCGGCGCAGTCCGACCCGTCGAGGCCAACAACCCACGCACCCGGATCGACACGATGCGACGCAGCCGACATCACGATGTCCTCGGTCATCACCATCGCTTCACCTCCCGTCACGGGACCATTCCCCGTCCCCGTCGTCTGTGACGCATCCACGTCCATTGGCACGATTGAACCGGCTGTCACCCAGCACGGGCAGGGCCAAAGGTCACGCAGCTCGCGGTGCCGGTGTGGCGCGGATCGACTGACCTTGGCCCCTGGTCGCCCCGCGGGACCACCATCATGATGGAGCCACCCGACGATCTCAGGAGGAACCATGACCGACGACTTCCCGGCACTGCGCACCGAGCTGCGACAGGGGTATCGAGATCTGATGCAGGCGATCCCCGAACAGATGAAGGGCTTCGGCGAACTCCATCGGGCTGCGGTCAAGGACGGCGCGCTCGACCAGGCCACGAAGGAGCTGATGGCCGTTGCCATCGGGATCTGCACGCGGTGCGACGACTGCATCACCCTGCACATGCACGACGCCCTTCGCGCCGGAGCCACGCCGGAGATGGTGCACGAAGCGATCGGCGTCGCCGTCCTCATGGGAGGCGGGCCGGCGTCGACGTATGCGACGCATGCGCTGCGCGCCCTCGCACAGTTCAGCGCATGATCCGCACGATCTGCCGACCCCGACGCCTGTTTCGAGCCCATCCACCGATCGATGCCCACCCATCATGCCGACCCCTCCTGAACCCTGGCTGACGGACTACGACACCACCGTGGCGTCGTTCGACTGGGACAGCGCGTGGGCAGCGCTGCGATCGGACGGGATCGGGGGTCGACCCGACAGCGTCAACATCGCCGACCTCGCGATCGATCGCCACGTCCGGCAGGGTCGCGGCGACCGGGTGGCGCTGCGGTTCATCGGCCGCGAGCCGGGTGACATCGACGAGCCAGTCGACATCACCTATGCGCGGCTCGCACGACAGACGAACCGGTTCGCCGACGCGATGGGGCGTCACGGCTTCGGGCCAGGCACCGGCGTGGCGACCCTTGCCGGGCGGATACCGGACCTGTACGTCGCTGCCCTCGGCACGCTCAAGGCGCACGGCACCTTCACCCCGTTGTTCTCGGCGTTCGGACCCGACCCGATCGCGCAGCGGATGAACCTCGGCCGCATCAAGATCCTGGTCACGACGCCGTTGCTCTATCGACGAAAGGTCGCGCCGATCCTCGATCGCCTCCCGCACCTCGAACTCGTCCTGGTCTGCGGCAGCACCGAGGACCAACTCGACGCTGGCCGGACCGGAGCGGAGCGGACGACGATCATGTCCTTCGGCGCATTCCTCACCGAGGGAAACGAGATGTTCGAGCCCGCCCCGACCGACCCGGAGACACCTGCACTCGTCCATTTCACGAGCGGAACGACCGGTCAACCGAAGGGCGCCGTGCACGTGCATGCGGCCGTGGTCACCCACCACATCACCGGTCGCCTCGTCCTCGATCTCCACGAGAACGACACGTTCTGGTGCACTGCCGACCCAGGGTGGGTGACCGGCACGTCGTACGGCATCATCGCCCCGCTCACCAACGGTGTCACGAGCATCGTCGACGAAGCGGAGTTCGACGCACCACGCTGGTACCAGATTCTCGAACGCCACGCGGTCGACGTCTTCTACACCGCCCCGACCGCGATCCGCATGCTGCAGCGCGCCGGAGCCGACCTCGCCGCCGATCGCGACCTCTCACGGCTCCGACTCGTGGCGAGCGTCGGCGAGCCGCTCGACGCCGAGGCCGTTCGGTGGTGCCAACGCACCTTCCGTGTGCCCGTGATCGACACGTGGTGGCAGACCGAGACCGGCGGCATCATGATCTCGAATCACCGCTCGCAACCGGTTCGCCCCGGCTCGATGGGACGCCCGCTCCCCGGCATCGAGGTCAGCCTGCTCGCTCGCACTGCCGACGGCGACCTGGTCACCGACGCAGATGGTGCACCGGTGCAGGTGAACGACCCGGAGCAGTCCGGTGAGCTCGCACTGCGGGCCGGATGGCCCTCGATGTTCCGGACCTACCTCGACCAGGACGAGCGGTACCGTCGCGCGTTCGTCGACGGGTGGTACCGAACCGGAGACCTGGCCCGCCGTGACGCCGACGGGTACTACTGGTTCGTCGGGCGCGGCGACGACGTGATCAAGACCTCCGGCCACCTCATCGGTCCGTTCGAGGTCGAGTCGGCGATGAACGAGCATCCGGCGGTCGCCGAGACCGGCGTGATCGGCAAGCCCGATCCCACCGCCGGAGCCATCGTCAAGGCCTTCGTCGTACTCGCTCGGGGTCACGAGCCGACCGAGCAACTGCACCGCGATCTGCTCGGCCACGCGCGGAGCAGGCTGGGCGCCGCAGTCGCTCCGCGCGAGATCGAGTTCGTCGACACGCTGCCGCACACCCGCAGCGGCAAGATCATGCGGCGGGTGCTCAAGGCACGAGAGCTCGGCGAGGACGAAGGCGACACCTCGACGCTCGAGACCACTGCGGAACGAGAGGAGCCACGACCATGACGAGCGCCGACCGCGCCCAGGTCTCCGGGGACCACGATCTCGAACGTCGGCTGCTTGCCGACATGATCCGGATCCGAGTGTTCGAGGAGCGCTGCGCGGAACTCTACGGCGAGTCGAAGATCCGCGGATTCCTGCACCTCTACATCGGCGAGGAGGCGGTGGCTTCCGGCGTGATGAGCTGTCTGCTGCCCGACGACGGCGTGCTCGCCACGTATCGCGAGCACGCGCATGCGCTCCTGCGCGGGGTGTCGGCGGAATCGATCATGAGCGAGATGTTCGGCAAGGCCACGGGCTGCTCCGGGGGGCGCGGCGGATCGATGCACCTGTTCGACGCCGCGACTCGGTTCTTCGGCGGCAACGCGATCGTCGGCGGCCACCTCCCGTTGGCTGTCGGCCTGGGTCTCGCCGACCAGATGCTCGGGCGCGAGCGTGTCGTCACCGTCTGCTTCTTCGGCGAAGGCGCCATGGCCGAAGGTGAGTTCCACGAGGCGATGAATCTGGCGGCGTTGTGGAACGTCCCGGTCCTCTTCTGCTGCGAGAACAACCGCTACGCGATGGGGACATCCCTGCGCTCGAGCGAGTCCCAGGTCGATCTGGCACTGAAGGCGGCGAGCTACGCGATCCCAGCGTGGAGCGTCGACGGCATGGACGTGATGGAGGTGCATCGAGCGACGAGCAAGGCGCTGGAAGCCGTCCGCTCGGGCGGCGGCCCGATGTTCATCGAGTTCCAGACGTATCGCTTCCGGGCACACTCGATGTTCGACCCCGACCTCTACCGCGACCCAGACGAGGTCGAGCGGTGGAAACAGCGCGACCCGATCACGACCTTCGCCGACCGGCTCCTCGGCGACGGGGCGATCACCGACGACGACCTGGCCGCGATGTGGACGGCCGCCCGTGACGAGACCGAGCAGGCGGTCCTCGCGGCCGACGCAGCACCGATCGAGTCCGTCGACACGTTGCTCGACCACGTCCTGCGCCCGCTCGACCCAACCGCGGTGCCCGCGGAGCCGGGCGCTGGGGACCACGACGAGGTCGAGGAGGTGTGGCCGTGAGCGAGCCGACGACGATGACCTACCGCGAGGCGATGCGCGAGGCACTGCGCGAGGCGTTGGCAACCGACGACCGAGTGTTCATCATGGGCGAGGACGTCGCCGACTACGGCGGCACCTACGCGGTCACGAAGGGTCTGTACGAGGAGTTCGGCCGCGATCGGGTACGCAACACGCCACTGTCGGAGTCGGGATTCGTCGGCGCCGGGATCGGGGCAGCTCTGGGCGGCCTCCGGCCGATCGTCGAGATCATGACGGTGAACTTCAGCCTGCTCGCGCTCGACCAGCTCGTGAACACGGCAGCGACCTTGCTGCACATGTCCGGCGGCCAGTTCAACGTGCCGTTGGTGGTTCGCACGACGACCGGGGCAGGCCGTCAGCTCGCGGCCCAGCACTCGCACAGCCTCGAAGGGTGGTTCGCCCACGTCCCGGGACTGAAGGTGATCGCACCGGCAACGCCCGCCGATGCGAGGTGGATGCTGCCGACGGCACTCGCCGACCCCAACCCCGTCATCATCTTCGAGCACTCCGGGCTCTACAACGACCGCGGGCCCGTCGACATCGAGGGTGGTCCCGCCGACATCGACCGCGCTGCGGTCCGACGTGAGGGCGACCAGCTGACGATCGTCGCGTGGGCAGGGATGGTGCCGAAGGCCCTCGAGGCCGCAGAGCAACTCGCCGTGGCGGGCGTGTCGGCGGAGGTGATCGACCTGCGCTCGCTCCGGCCGCTCGACCTGCCCACGATCGTCGCGTCGGTGCAGCGCACCCATCGCGGGCTGGTCGTCGACGAAGGATGGCGAACCGGCGGTCTCAGCGCCGAGATCGCGGCGTCGATCACCGAAGCCTGCTTCTGGACGCTCGATGCCCCGATCACCCGGCTCGCCAGTCTGGAGGTGCCGATCCCCTACGCCAAGCACCTGGAGACGGCCGCGATCCCTCAGGTCGACGACATCATCGAGGCGGCCCGCGGCCTCGTCGGCGGCACCTCATGACCGACAGCGGCACCTTCGACTATGCGATGCCCTCGCTGGGCGCGGACATGGACGAAGGCCGCGTGATCGAGTGGCGGGTGGCGCCCGGCGACACCGTCCATCGTGGGGATCTGATCGCCGTGGTCGAGACCGAGAAGTCCGACATCGACATCGAGATCTGGCACGACGGCATCGTCGAGGAGTTCCTCGTCGAGGTCGGCCAACTCGTCGACGTCGGCACGCCGATCGCTCGACTGCGCGCTGTCGGCGACGGAGCCGTCACTGCATTGCTCCCGCCGCCCGTTCCCGCGACACCGGCAGCAGCATCTGCAGCCGGTGTTGCTCGCGCTCCACGTGCGCCCATGCAGCAGCAAGATTGCACCGCGCGGCGAGGGCGGTGCCTTGCCCCACAGCGCCAGGGTGTGACCGTCG
>JBGSII010000297.1:0-4246 GCA_041742555.1 Ilumatobacteraceae bacterium | reverse complement strand
GGTCGGGCGCCAGGACGCGCCCGGGCCAGCCGGCGAACGCGGCCGACCACTCGCCGCCACCCGGAGCGCCGAGGTCGTGCAGGATCAGCAGATCGGTCATGGACGCGCACCGATCTCGCCGAGGAACCCGGCGATCCGATCCAGCACGAACTCGGGTTGTTCGACGTGGACGTAGTGGCCGGCTCCGGGCACCGATTCCAGGCGCCCGTCGGTGAACATCGCCACTCGCCGCGCCGCCTCCTCGTCGTCCACCTCGGTCCACGCGTCCTCCTCGGAGCTCACCAGCGCGAGCGTCGGCGCAGCGACGTGGTGGTACTGCGCGAGGATCAGCTCGAGCGAGAACCCGTCGGGGATCCCGGTCCGGAATGCGGGATCCCACTTCCACACGAACCCGCCCTCCACCTCACGGGTGCCGTGCTCGACGAGGTGCGCCAGGAAGCGGGGTGGCAGCCGAATGTTGATCGCCCCGCGTCGCTCGGCGAGCAGCTCGCGGGACGCCCACGGACGAGGCGGGCTGCTGCGGAACTTGTCGATCTCGTCGAGGCTCCGAGTGGCGGCCTCCACGAGGTCCTGCTCGACGAATCCCTCGGCCGGGGGACCCAACCCGTCGAGGTTGACCAACCAGGCGAAACGCTCGGGCATCGTGGCCGCCGCGGTCAAGATCTGGCCGCCACCCATCGAGTGTCCGATCATGCCGATCGGCGTGTCGGGCGCCGGCGCCAACAGGCGGGCCAGTTCGCACAAGTCGATCGTGGATGCGTTCCACATCATCCCCGACGACAGCCGCCCCGAGTCGCCGTGACCGCGTACGTCGATCGCGACGACGTGCAACCCGAGCTGCACGAGTCGCGGAGCGAAGTCGTCCCAGGTGCGGCCATGGTCGTAGGCGCCGTGCACCAACACGACGGGCGGGGCCATCGGATCGCCCCAGCACCATGCTCGCAGACGCGTCCGGTTGACCTCGAAGAAGGTCGCCCGATCGGGCGTCGCGAACTGGTCTCCCACGGCGGTCATCCTTGCAGTCGACGACCCTCCGAGATCCAATGATTTCGGGCTCCGGCTCCCACGACCATGGTGACGCCGGGTCAGGAGCTGCGGCTGGCAGGTCCCGAGGGAAGGTTGGCGTCGACCACTCGAATATGGCCGACACCTGAACGGTCGGGAGGGGGTCGGGAGCCGCCGCCGGCGGGCGGGCTACGAGTCTGCCCGCCCGCTCCAGTAGCCGGGCCGGCGGTGTTCGTGCGCAACTGCAAGCACGAACAGAACGTCGTTCGTCGCCATGTAGGCGAGGTAGTACGGGAACCGGGCGATCGGTGCCCGTCGTACCTCGAGGTGTTCGGCTACCTGTTCGGCGAGCGGGCCTGTGCGTGGCCAGCGCTCGATCGAATCGACCGCTCGATCGACGGCCGCGAGGAAAGTCAGCCCGAGGCCATCGCGCTGACTCTGGTACCACGCCGCAGCGTCATCGAGTTCCTCGATCGCTTCGTCGAGGAATCGAATCTCGATCGTCACTCCCCGAGGGACTCGGCGAGCTGCTGGCGAACCGTTGTCCAGTCCTGGCTGTTCGCGTCGCCGATCAGGACACGCTGCGCGCGTCGCTCGATCTCAGTTGCCCACTCCGTGCGGACCTGGACGGGGTCGTCGACCGCCGGATCTTCGAGGCTGATCAACAATTGGGCGGCGAGATCGGCACGTTCGACGTTCGGGAGGGCAAGTGCCTGTCGGCGCAGATCCTCCGATGTTGTCGCCATGCCTGAACGCTACCGCATCGACGATCTGCGTGGACGGTGGCGGCCGAGCTCACACGAACATGGTGACGGGTCCTCGGATCAAGGCTGGCCGGGTACCTCGCTCGCCGAGGTGGGGCCGAGCACGTGGTGCTGGGTGCAGCGGTTGTCCCACAGGGGGTCCGGGATCGCGAGGGATCGCTCTCGATGCTCCCGATCTGTCTCGCACCCCTTGACATGCTCCGTCCCGGGGAACTCTGCGACACCCTCTGTTTAGGGTTGTCGGCATGGAGATCGCTGGGGTGATCGAGCGGGTGGAGCGCATCGCCACGGTGCGCGCCGACCCGGCTGCGGATGCCGTGTTGATCTCGTCGGGTCTGGTGGCGATTCGTGAAGCGCGGGCGTGGCTCGATGCCCAGCAGGCTGGATTGGTCACCTCGTTGCGGCAGGTCGAGTCGTTCGCCGAGAAGACCATCGCCGAGGCGGCGAAGACCTCGCTCGGGGCGGCGTCGCAGACCACGGAACGTTCGGCGACGCTGGCGGCGACTCCGAGATTGGCCGAGGCGTTGGAGGATGGGGCCATCACCGCCGGTCACGTCGATGCGGTCACTCGTGTGTCGAAGAAGCTCGAGCCGGCCCAGCGCAAGCAGCTGTTCGAACGGGTTGACCAGCTCGGCGACGTTGCGGCTGCGGCGACGCAGGACGAGTTCCGGCGTCGAGTCGAGCTCGAAGCGACCCGCCTGCAGACCGATGACGGCATGGATCGTTTGGAACGCCAGCGTCGAATGACGCGGGCGTCGACGTGGGTCGATGCCGAGGGAATGTGGAATCTGCGGGGTCGTTTCGATCCCCTCACCGGCGCCCGCCTCGCTGCGAAGGTCGAGGCGACACGTGAGGCGCTGTTCGCCGAGCAGACCCCTGATGGCTGTCCGACCGACCCGATCGAGAAGCAGAGGTTCCTGACCGCCCACGCGGTGATCCGACTCCTCGACGGTGCTACTGGCTCGGCCAAGGCGGGGCGCCCGGAGTTCCTTGTGATCGTCGACGCCGATGCACCACATTCGACGGGTCCGGTGGCCGAGTTCTCGATCCCCGTTGAAGTCCCGGCGCAGGTGCTCGCCACGCTGGCGGGCACGGCCGACGTGCACGCCGTGGTGGTGTGCAACGGCGTCGTGTTGTACGCACCCGGCCAAGTCGACCTCGGACGAACCACACGGTTGGCGAACCGGGCGCAGCGCCGGGCCTTGCGGGGCCTGTACAAGACCTGTGGCATCCCCGGCTGCACGGTGCATTACGACCGATGCGAACTCCACCACGTCATCTGGTGGAGCCTCGATGGTCGCACCGATCTGTCGAACCTGTTGCCGATCTGTTCACGGCATCACACCAAGATCCACAACGACGGCTGGATCGTGGAGCTGGGACCCAACCGGGAGCTCACCCTGCGACTCCCCGACGGCAGCATCCACACCACCGGGCCACCCAGCATCCGAGGGTCAACCACAGAGGCCGCGGCGTGAGCCCGTCAGCCGATGAGACGAAGCCGTCAGCGCCGACCACACACGCCGGTCGTGTTGCTCGCCCAGACCAGCCCGACGACGCCCCTCGACGCGCGGTGACCGGTTGGTCGCCGCGCCCGAGGTGTGCGTCGCGTGCTGGCGCCGGGTCAGGCGTTGCCGGAGACGTCGACGAGCAGCTTGCCGCGATGGCCCCCGGTCAGCAGCAGATCGAGCGCGTACGGGAACCGCTCGATGCCGTGCTCGATGTGGTTGTGCTCCACGAGCGAGCCGTCGGCGAGCCACCCCTCGATGTCGGCGCGGGCCTCGGCGAACTTGCTTGCGAAGTGCAGCACCGTGAAGCCCTCCATGCTCGCATGGCGTTCCGCGAGCTTGAGGTAGTTGCGCGGCCCCGTCACGTTGTTCATGTCGCCGTACTGCGAGATTGCCCCACAGATCACGACGCGCGACCCTTCGTGGATCTGCAACAGCACCGAGTCGAGGATGTCGCCGCCGACGTTGTCGAAGAACACGTCGACGCCGTCGGGTGCGAGTTCGGCGAGTCGGGCGTCGACGTCGTCGCCGCGGTAGTCGATCGACGCGTCGTAGCCGAGTTCGTCGACCAGGTAGCGGCCCTTCTCGGGACCACCGGCGATGCCGATCACCCGCTTCGCGCCGAGCAGCCTCGCGATCTGGCCGGCGAACGTGCCGACCGCGCCAGCGGCACCGGACACGACGACCGTGTCCGACTCGGTGATGCGGCCGACGTACTTCATGCCGACATACGAGGTCAGTCCCGTGGTGAGCCCCAACGCCCCGAGCTGCGTGGCCGGCCCGAACCGGGAGGTGTTGACCTTCTCGAGCAACATGGTCGGCACCGTGGCGTGCGTCTGCGCACCCATGCCTCCCACGACGGCGTCGCCGGGCTGGAAGCGCTCGTCAGCGCTCTCGATCACCGTGCCGGCGCCGAGCGCGCCGATCGTCGAACCGAGCGGCGTCGAGCCGTGCAGGCTGTCGTCGCGG
>JBGSII010000296.1:0-7576 GCA_041742555.1 Ilumatobacteraceae bacterium | reverse complement strand
GCCGGGCTTCCCGCCGCCGCCACCGGCCGCGCCCGCGCCATGGCCGGGACAGATCAGCCAGGCCGGCCCGACGCTTCCGACGGTGACCCCACAGATCCCTCGCCCGGCGCACGTCGACACGAGCCCGTTCGCCGCGGCGATGTTCGGCGCACCGACGCCGGTCGCCGTCAAACCATCGAGTTCGAGTGGCAAGTTCCGCCGAGCGGTGAGCTGGCTGCTCCTGCTCGCCGTCCTCGGCGGCATCGGCTTCGCCGGAGTCGTCTACGGCCCGCAGCTGATCGATCGATTCCAGGAAACCGAGAAGAGCAACGAACCCGCTGCCCCGCCCGTCTTCCCGACGCCGACCGAGACGCCGCCCGCCTTGCGTACCACGACGTTCACCGTGAGCTCCCCGGACGCGTTCGGCGGCACACGGGACTACGAGGTGACCGCCGACTTCGACTCCGGTGTCGCCCGCGTCGTCATCCCAGGGGTGAACACACCCGACATCGAGATCCTGACCCTGTGGGATCAGTCGTTCATCCGACGAGTCGACGATCAGACCTGGTACACGCTCCCGCGGGGCGACTTCCCGGTCGACTTCTCGCTCGGGCGCAGCCGATGGGTCCGAACGATCGACGAGTTGCTGCCTCAGGCAACACGCCAGTACACGACGATCGACGAGGCCACCGAGTCGTCGGTCGGGACGGAATCGGCTCGCCGTCTCGTTGTCTCCGCGGACCTCGCCCAGCTCGTGCGGGCACAGACGGCCGCGGTCACACCGAGTGCCGACGGGTCGCCACCACCAGCGCCGCCACTCCCCCCGGGAATCACGGCACAACCCGGGACGGAGGACGTCGATCGGCTCACGATGGAGATCTGGGTCGACGACAACGGCATCGTGCGCAAGTCGGTCATGCCCGCGCAGCTGGGCGGCGAGACGATCACCGTCACCACGGTGTCACCCGACCCGTTCGAGCCGGTGTTCCCCACGCCTGACCTCGTCCAGCCACTGACCGCCCAGGCGCTGTTCCGTCTCGGCCTCTGACGCGGCCCCACCCGACGAACATTTTGTACAATCGCCGGGGGCCCGGCCCACGCGATCCGTAGGGTCGGCGCGGTGGCAGACCGGCATCGACTGACCATCCGCACCATCGATCCGGACCACCGCGGAACCACGATCCGGACCGCTGCCGCCCATCTCGGCATCGATGTGCCAGGCCCGGTCGAGGTCGCCGACGTCATCCACGTGGAGGGCGCACTCGACGACGCTCAGCGAACTCGCCTCGCCTCGGCGATGGCCGATCCGCTCCTGCAAGTGGCCACGTGGGATGCTCCCGCGTCCGACGGCATCGAGATCACCTACCTCCCGGGGGTCACCGACACGGCCGCCGATGCCGTGCTGCACGCCGCCGGCCAACTCGGCATCGAGCTGTCGTCGGCATCGACGGCTCGACGAATCGAGTTCGGATCGGCCGTCGACGCCGACCTGGCCGACGAGGTCGTGCGTCGGGTGGTCGCCAACTCGGTCATCGAACGCTGGGGCCACGGCGTGCTCGATCCACCACACCTCGATGATGCCCCCGGGCACGTCGACGCCGAACTCATCGCAGTTCGAGGTCTCGATGACGACGGCCTCCTGGCACTCAATGCCGCCCGTTCGCTGTATCTCGACCTCGAAGAGCTCCGAGCGATCCGCGACGAATTCGAGCGTCTGGGCCGTGACATCACCGATGTCGAGATCGAGACGCTCGCTCAGACGTGGAGTGAGCACTGCGCTCACAAGACGTTCCGAGCAGCCATCGACACGACGGGGGGTCCCGGCGGCCCGGTCGAAGTCGCTCCGCTGCTCGCCCAACTTCGGGCGTGTACCGACTCGATCGATGCACCGTTCGTGCGGTCCGCGTTCGTCGGCAACGCAGGTGTCGTCGAGTTCACCGAGGGCACGACGATCGCCTTGAAGGCCGAGACGCACAATCACCCCTCGGCAGTCGAGCCGTTCGGCGGAGCGAACACGGGAGTCGGTGGCGTCATCCGCGACGTCCTCGGCATCGCCCACCGCCCGATTGCCGTCACCGACGTCTTGTGCTTCGGGCCAACGGACCTTCCCCTGGCGGAACTGCCGGACGGCGCGCTGCACCCCAGACGTATCCGCGAGGGCGTGATCGACGGCGTGGCCGACTACGGCAACAAGATCGGGTTGCCCACGGTTGCGGGAGCGATTCTCTACGACCCCGCGTACACGACGAACCCACTCGTCTTCGCCGGGTGCATCGGCACCGCTCCCAGCAGGGCCCTCCATGACGGTCCGTTCGCCGGTGATCGGGTGATCGTGCTCGGCGGGGCGACCGGCCGCGACGGCATCCGCGGCGCGACGTTCTCGTCTGCCACGATGGACGCGACCACCGGCGAGGTCGCCGGCGCCAGCGTCCAGATCGGCGACCCGATCGTGGAGAAACTCCTGATCGACGCGTTGATCGGAGCGGAGGAGTTGTACTCGGCGATCACGGACTGTGGTGCCGGCGGGCTGTCGTCGGCAATCGGCGAAATGGCCGAGGGTGTCGGAGCCGACGTCGACCTCGACCTCGTTCAGCGCAAGTATCCAGGGCTCGACCCGTGGGAGGTCTGGCTCTCGGAGGCGCAGGAGCGCATGGTCGTCGCCGTGCCACCCGAGCACCTCGCAGCGCTGCAGACACGGTGTGAACGTGTCGGTGTTCGTGTCGCCGATGTGGGCGCGTTCACCGGCGACGGCCGGCTCGTCGTTCGACATCAGGGCAACGTCGTCGTCGGCCTCGACACCGGATTCCTCCACGACGGGCGACCACAACGCCGCATGCCCGCAGTGCTGCCGACTCCCAACCGACACGATCACGTCGGGCGCGTCGTCGCCGACCCTGCGGGCACCATCCTCGAGTTGCTCGCCCATCCGAACATCTCGTCCAAGGCCGGCACGATTCACCGCTACGACCACGAGATTCTCGGAGCCAGCGTCGTGCGGCCGCTCGTCGGCGCTCGCGCGGACGGCCACGCCGACGGAGTCGTGCTCGCCGATCCCGGCGCCACCGAGGGCATCGCCATCGGGATCGGGGTCAACCCGTGGTACGGGCTGCACGACCCGGAGGCGATGGCGTTCGCCGTGATCGACGAAGCGATCCGCAACGTGGTCGCCGTGGGCGCCGATCCGAGCCGGGTGGCGCTGCTCGACAACTTCTCGTGGGGCGATCCCCGCCGACCGTCGACGCTGGGAGAACTCGTCGCCGCCGTCGACGGGTGCTGCGCTGCGGCCCTGATGTACGACGCTCCATTCGTGTCGGGCAAGGACTCCCTGAACAACGAGTACGTCGGCGCGGACGGTCAGCGACACGCGGTTCCACCCACGCTCGTCATCACCGCGGTCGCGCACGTCCCCGACGCCGATCACTGCGTGACGCCCGACCTCGCCGAGCCGGGCAACGTGCTGATGATGATCGGCCGGACCGAGGTCGAGTTCGCGGGATCGCACCTCGATCTCCTCGCCGGCGCACCCGCGAACCCCGGCGTGACACCCGCAGCCGACCGGGACGCGCCCGAGACCTATCGCCGCCTGCACTCCGCCATGCGCTCCGGACTGGTGATGGCGTGCCACGACGTCAGCGAGGGTGGCCTCGGCGTCGCACTGGCGGAGATGTGCCTCGCCGGCCGACTGGGCGCTGCCATCGACGAACTCCCCCACGACGACCTCGCCACCGCGCTCTTCAGCGAGTCGACGGGACGCCTCGTGGTCGAGATTCGCCCCCACGACGTCGACGCGTTCACGACGGTCATGGGTCCGACGGCCACCCGTCTCGGCGTGGTGACCGACGACTCGGTGCTGGCCATCGCCGGGGTCGAACCCATCGCCGTCGACCGACTGGCCGAGGCATTCAACGGCGTGAGCGGCGCAGGTGCACGATGAGCAAGGTGCGCGCCCTCGTCATCGCGGGTCCCGGGACCAACCGCGACCACGACGCCGAACTCGCGCTCCACTTGGCCGGCGCCGATCCCCGCATCGTGCTCGCCTCCGAACTCGTCGCCCGCCCGACACTGCTCGACGAGGTCGATCTGGCGGTGGTCGCGGGAGGGTTCAGCTACGCCGATTCGCTCGGGGCCGGTCGCATGTTGGCCCTCGATCTGGCGCTCGGCGTGGGCGACGCCCTGCGTCGCTTCGTCGATGCCGGCCGACCGCTCATCGGGATCTGCAACGGATTCCAGGTGCTCACCGCCGCCGGCCTCCTCCCGGGAGCGTTGGGGCACAACAGCCACGGCCGCTTCGACTGCCGGTGGGTCGAACTCGACGCGGTGCCCGCCAGCACGTCGGTGTGGACGGCGGGCATCGACGACCCGATCCACTGCCCGATCGCCCATGGGGAGGGGCGCTACGTCCATCCCGATCCATCAGCGCTGGCGGCGGCCGGGCAGGTCGCACTGCGTTACCGGAACTCGAATCCGAACGGTTCGGTCGCGGACATCGCCGGAGTGTGCGACCCGTCGGGAGTCGTGCTCGGATTGATGCCGCACCCGGAGAACCACATCGTGCGCCGTCAGCATCCCCGACACCTGCGCGGTGGCGGAGGCACGGCCCACCTGGGGTTGCGTCTGTTCGACAACGGCGTTCGCCACGCGAAGGGGCTGTGACACCGGTGTCCGGCGAGCTTCCCGATCCACTGCCCGCACCGCTGCTCGACGTCGACCTGCACCTTGCCGACGAGCGCGTCGGCAAGGTGCGGGTCTCGTACGCGCTGCCTCGCGGGCGGCGACTGTTCGTGACCACGGACCGGCTCTCGGCGTTCGATCGCGTCATCGCCGGCGTTCCGTACAAGGGCCAGGTGTTGAATCAGCTGTCGTGGTGGTGGTTCGAACACTCCCGCGACATCGTCGCCAACCACGCGCTGGCCACCCCTGACCCGAACCTGTTGATCGCGACCGAGGCGACGCCGTTGACCGTCGAGGTGATCGTTCGCGGCTACATCACCGGCGTCACCGACACCGCCCTGTGGACGAGATACGCCGCCGGCCAACGCACGATCGACGGACATCGCCTGCCTGACGGGCTGCTCAAGAACACACCGCTCGCCCAACCGATCGTGACACCGACCACCAAGGGCGCCGCGGGCGACCACGACGTTCCACTGTCGTCGGCCGACGTCGTCTCCGAGGGCCACGTCGCCGCGGGACTCTGGAGTCGGGTCGAGGATGCCGCGATCGAGTTGTTCCGGCGCGGGACCGAACGTGGCCTCCACGCAGGGTTGATCCTCGCGGACACCAAGTTCGAGTTCGGCGTCGATGCTGACGGCAATCTGCTGCTGATCGACGAGGTCCTGACGCCCGACTCCTCGCGGTGGTGGGTCGAGGAGACCTACGAGCAGCGGCTCAGCACCGGAGACGAACCGGAGAGCCTCGACAAGGAGGTCGTCCGCCGAGCGCTCGCGGCAGCGCGCTACACGGGCGACGGGCCGATTCCCCAGCTGCCCGCAGCGGTCTGGGAGGCAACCACCCGTCGCTACATCGACGCGTTCGAGCGCCTCACCGGAGGCAGCTTCGTACCGGGCGCCTACCCTGCTGGAGCACGGATCAACGCCGCACTGGCGGGACTGGACATCGACTGACATGGGCACACCGATCGCACACACATCGATCCCGTTCGACCACCTCGAGGCCGACGACACGCCGAAGGACGAGTGCGGGGTCCTCGGCGTCTCCACGCCCCATGGCGAAGGCGTCGCGCAGCTCGCGTTCTTCGGACTGTTCGCCCTGCAGCACCGCGGCCAGGAGGCTGCCGGCATTGCGGTCAGTGACGGCAAACGGGCCCGCGTGCACAAGGAGGCCGGCCTCGTCGCCAACGTGTTCACCCCCGAGGCCCTTGCCCCGCTGACGGGCTACCACGCGATCGGACACACCCGATACTCCACGACCGGCTCGAACGCCGAACGCAACATCCAGCCGTTCCTGGTCGAGACGATGCACGGCCCGCTCGCACTCGCCCACAACGGCAACCTCGTCAACGCACCAGCGCTGCGCGACGAGCTGCTGAGCCGGGGGTTCGGGCTGACCGCCACGAGCGACTCCGAGGTGATGACCCTGATGCTCGCCGCGGCCGGCGGCCAGACCTGGGAGGAGCGGATCGAGCGAACGCTGCCCGCGTGGAAGGGCGCATTCTCGCTGGTGCTGCTCGCTGCCGACCACGTCATTGCGGTGCGCGATCCGTGGGGGTTTCGGCCGCTGTCGGTCGGGCGACTCCCTCACGGCGGCCATGCGGTCGCATCCGAGACCTGCGCGTTGTCGACGCTCGGGTGTGTCGACATCGACGAGGTGCAGCCCGGCGAAATGGTGACGCTGCAGGGCGCCGAACTGCAGCGGTCACAGGTGTTGGCACCACAGGCCCGCGCTGCTCGCTGCACCTTCGAGTTCGTCTACTTCTCGCGGCCCGACTCGGTGTGGGACGGCCACAACGTCCACCACGTCCGTCAACGACTCGGAGTGCGGCTCGCCCAGGAAGCCCCCGCGAACGCCGATGTGGTCATCCCGGTACCGGACTCGTCGATCCCTGCAGCGATCGGCTTCTCGAACGAGAGCGGCATCCCGTTCAACGATGGACTGATCAAGAACCGGTACATCGGTCGCACCTTCATCGAACCGACCCAGGACATCCGCGAACGCGGGGTTGCACTGAAGTTCAACGCGTTGACCGAGAACCTCCAGGGCAAGCGGGTCGTGATGATCGACGACTCCCTCGTACGGGGCACGACCGCGGGTCCGCTCGTCAAACTGGTCCGCGACGCCGGAGCGACCGAGGTCCACATCCGTATCACCTGTCCACCGATCACCCACGCCTGCCACTTCGGCGTCGACATGGGCCACGACGGTGACCTCATCGCCGGCCGGATGACGATCGAGGAGATGCGCGAGCACATCGGCGCGGACAGCCTCGCCTTCTTGTCACTCGACGGGATGATGATGGCGGTCGCCGAGCGCTCGAGTGGTGACGACGACGGGTACTGCAATGGCTGCTTCACGGGTCGTTATCCGATCCCTGTCGGCGATGCACAGGCGAAGCTCGCCTTCGAGGGCGTGCTCGCATGACCAACTCTGCGCCTGCGGACCCGACCCGGAACGGCAGGCGGGGGCACCGATGCGCGTCCTGGTGATCGGATCGGGTGGACGCGAGCAGGCGATCGCCTGGGCGTGTCGCCACCATGGCCACGACGTCCGCATCGCAGCCGAGTTGGGCCCCGCGTCGCCGGCTGACACCGACCTCGTGATCCCCGGTCCCGAAGCGGCTCTGGCAGCCGGCGTCGCCGACGAGTGTCACCGACGCACGATCGCGTGTTTCGGACCCACCGCCGCTCTGGCTCGCCTGGAGTCGTCGAAGTCGTACGCCCGAGAACTCGCCGCTTCGCTCGGAATTCCCGGACCGCGCTTTGCCTCGTTCGACGCCGCCGACGCCGCCATCGCGTGGTGGAGGACGCTCGACCGGGAGGTCGTCGTGAAGCTCGACGGGCTGGCAGCCGGCAAGGGGGTGACCGTTCCCGAGGGCGAAGCGTCGACGATCGCCGCGATCGAGCGAGCGGCTGCGGCGGGC
>JBGSII010000295.1:0-11679 GCA_041742555.1 Ilumatobacteraceae bacterium | reverse complement strand
GCGGCGACCGCCGGCGGCATCAACGAGGCGAAACGGATGTGCGAAGCAGCAGCGGCGTTCGGTGTGCGCGTCGTGCCGCACATCTGCGCCGGTCCGGTCGCCCTCGCCGCGAACCTGCATCTCGCGGCGACCGTCCCTGCGATCCGTACCGTCGAGTACCCACCCACCCTGCTCGAGGTCTGGAAGACACTCGGCTCCGGCGCCGAACTCGGGTTGTCGTCGATCGTCGACGGCAGGATCGCCATTCCCGATGCGCCCGGCCTCGGAGTCGGCGTGGACGAGCAGCAGGCAGCGGCGCATCCCTACCGACCACCCGGCGCGAGAGTGTCGGGAACGACGGGAGGCCTCCCCGACCGGTTCGTCGGCGACCGGTGAGGCCGTGACCCGTTCCACCATCAGCGAGAGGACCACGATGGACACCACAACCAGCAGCCCTTCGGACATCGAGGCGGCGCGAGCACGCGTCGGTCGGCCCGGCTCGCCCGGTTTCCAAGGCGAGATCGGCCCGAGCATGTCGGAGTTCTCGTCCGACTACATGACCTACATCGAGGGATACCTCGACGACGACCTGCGCCTGGTGCCCGACCGCGTGCTCGACATGTTGCGTTCGATGGGCGAACTCCACCAGGGCTTCGCGGTGAGTCAACTCGACCACTGCCTGCAGACGGCCACTCGCGCCGAGCGTGACGGCGCCTCGCTCGACATGGTCGTGGCGTCGTTGTGCCATGACATCGGCAAGACCTTCTCGAACATGAACCATCCCGCGATCGCGGCAGAGATGCTGCGGCCGTGGGTGAGCGACGAGGCCTACTGGGTGGTCAGGTACCACCAGGACTTCCAAGGCCGCCACTACTACGGCCGGATCGGCTTGGATCCCGAGATGCGTCGGCGTCACGAGGGCCACGAGCACTACGACATGGCAGCGAGGTTCGCCGACGAGTGGGACCAGACGGCGTTCGACCCCGACTACGTCTCCGAGCCTCTCGAACACTTCGAGCCGATGGTTCGTGAGGTGTTCTCCCGGACACCGCGCCGGGGCTGACCTGGCGGGCGCATCCCTCACACCGGGCCAGATCGACAGCAGGATCAGCGATGCAGCGAATCATCAGCGGTGGCGACATCGTGACCATGAACGAGCGACGAGAGGTGCTCGTCGGCGGCTCGATCGTCGTCGACGACGAACTGATCGTTGCCGTCGGCTCGACGAGCGTGCTGCGCGCCGAGTACCCGTCGGCGACGGAGTTCGATGCCCGTCACTGCGTGGTCACCCCCGGCATGATCGACGCGCACCAGCACCTGACGGGCGACCCGCTCGTTCGCAGTTGCATCCCCGATCTGCTCCCACCGGGCGCCTCGATCTTCGAATGGTCCGTGCCGCTGCACGGCGCCCATGACGCGCTCGACGACGAGGTGTCGGCGTCGCTGTCGGCCGTGGAGGCGTTGTCGAGTGGCGTGACCACGGTCGTCGAGGCCGGCACCGTCGCTCATGCCGACAGTGTCGCTACCGCGCTCCAGACGGCCGGGCTGCGAGCGACGCTCGGCGTGTGGGGCTGGGACATCGAGGAGGGTCCGTTCACCGCGCCGTACCGGGAGGTGCTCGACCGTCAGCGCGACGTCGTCGAGGCGTATCCGGCCGGTGGCCTCGTCGAGGGGTGGGTCACGCTCGTCGGCCACGATCTCGCCTCGGACGAGCTGCTCGCAGGCGCCGCCGATCTCGCCCGCGAGTGTGGCACCGGGATGACGATGCACCTGTCGCCCACGTCGTCGGATCCCGAGCGCTATCTCGAACGCCACGGCCGGCGCCCGGTCGAACATCTCCACCACCTCGGCGTCCTCGGTCGGCATCTGCTGATCGGTCACGGCGTCTGGCTCGACGATCGTGAAGTCGAGCTGATCCTCGAAACCGACACGTCGATCGCATACTGCCCGTGGGCCTACCTCCGCCTCGGTCAGGGAGTGTGCGAGCACGGACGCCACGCCGAGATCGTCGAACGCGGCGGCCGCGTGGCGCTCGGGTGTGACGCGTCGAATGCGAGCGACTCGATCGACATCCTGCGCACTGCCGCCGTCGCCTCGGGCATCGCCCGCGACTCCCGAGTCGACCCGACGCGTTTCGGGGCGCACCAGGTGTTCGAGCTGGCGACCATCGCCGGTGCCGAGGCCATCGGACTCGACGGCCGAATCGGGTCGATCGAGGTCGGCAAGCAGGCCGATCTCGTCGTCCACCGCACCGATACGCCGGGCTGGACTCCGCGCGGTGATGTCGGACTCCAGCTCGTGTGGGGAACCGATGGACGCAGCGTTCGCGACGTGTTCGTCGCCGGACGACACGTCGTGGAGTCCGGACGGGTCGTGTCGATCGACGTCGAGGCGCTGGCCGCTGCGGCCGCCGACCATCAGCGTTTCCTGCTCGAACGAACCGGGATCACGGTGCCGCACCGCTGGCCGTACGTGGACGGACGGTGACGTCACCATGACCATGCACTACCGCACGCTCGGACGCAGCGGCATCCAGGTGTCGACGTTCGGGCTGGGCACGATGGTACTCGGCGCCTGGGGCAACACCGATCACGAGGCGTGCATGCGCATCGTCAACCGGGCGCTCGATGCCGGCATCAACCTCGTCGACACCGCCGACGTCTACGCGTTCGGCGAGAGCGAGGAGATCGTCGGCGCGGCGATCAGGTCCCGCCGCGACGAGGTCGTGCTCGCGACCAAGTTCCACAATCCCATGGGCGACGACGTCAACGCCCGAGGGAACTCTCGCCGCTGGATCGTCCAGGCGGTCGAGGCCAGTCTCAGGCGCCTCGGCACCGATCGCATCGACCTGTACCAGGTGCACCGACCGGACCCCACGACCGACATCGTGGAGACCGTCGACGCGCTCAGCGATCTCGTACGCGCCGGCAAGATCCTGGCGTGGGGTACGTCGACATTCCCTGCCGAGGACATCGTCGAGACCTGCTGGGCTGCCGAGCGACGAGGCGTCGCGGCGCCACACAGCGAGCAGCCGCCCTACTCGATCCTGCTCCGAGGGGTCGAGCGTGACGTCTTTCCGACCTGTCGGCGCCACGGTGTCGGCGTCATCGTGTGGAGCCCGCTCGCCGGAGGATGGCTGACGGGCAAGTACCGCCGAGGGGTCGACGCTCCCGCCGGATCACGGGCTCAGACCAACCCCGACCACTTCGACGTCGGCAACGAGGCCAAGTTCGACGTCGTCGAGCGACTCGTTCACATCGCCGATCAGGCGGGACTCACTCTGACTCAGCTCGCGCTGGCCTGGTCGATCGAGCATCCGGCGGTCACCTCGACCCTGATCGGGCCGCGCACCGAGGAACAGCTCGACGAGTTGCTCGGAGCGGTCGGGGTCGGGCTCGACCATGCCACGCTCGATGCGATCGACGAGGTCGTCACACCCGGCGCCGACATCAATCCCGGCGACCGCGGCTGGCATCCGCCGGGTCTCGCCGTTGCCGCGCGCCGTCAACCGCCCGGTCCACCCCCCGAACCTCACAGCGGAGGAACTCCATGAAGGCAGTCAGCTACGACCAACACGGCGGCGTCGAGGTCCTGCAGTACCGCGACGTCGCAGATCCCGAACCGGGGCCGCTCGACGTCGTCGTCGGCGTCGAGGCCTGTGCGTTGAACCGGCTCGACCTGGTGCAGCGAGCGGGCTACTACACGCTCCCCGGCTACGCGTTGCCGCACATCGCTGGAATGGACGTGGCCGGAACGATCATCGAGGTCGGCTCGGCGGTGACCACGGTTGCCGTGGGTGACCGCGTCGTCGTCGACCCGTCGCTCGCCGGCGTCGACGATGCCTCGAAGCTTGCCGGCATGGGCGATCTCTACGGCGAGCTGGGCGTGATCGGAGGCACGGTCGCCGGCGGGTACGCCGAGCGGTGCCTCGCGCCGGCATCACACGTGTACGCAGTCCCCGACGGTATGGCGATCGAGCACGCCGCGACCTTTCCGACCTGTTTCCTCACCGCGTCACACGCACTCTTCCCGGTCGGGGGCCTCGTGGCGGGTGAGACCGTGCTGATCCATGCGGCGGGGAGCGGCGTGTCGGTCGCGGCCATTCAGCTGGCCGTCGCCGCCGGCGCAACGGTGCTCGCGACAGCAGGAACGCAGGACAAGCTCGATCTCGCCGAGGCGCTCGGCGCGAGCCACGTGCTCAACAATCGCACCGGTGACGTCACCGGGTGGGCTCGTCAGGTCACCGAGGGTCGAGGGGTCGACATGGTGCTCGATCACGTCGGCACCGCACTGTTCGGGCCGTCGCTGTTCACCCTCGCGCCCAAGGGCCGTCTCGTGACGTGCGGCAACACGAGCGGCGACCAGGCGACGATCCCCAGCCTCGGGTTCGTGTTCCACATGGGCATCAGCATCCGCGGGTCCGATCCGTACCTGCCCGAGGAGTTCGCCTCGACGTGGGACACGTTCTGCTCGGGTGGCTTCACGTCGGCGATCGACGAGCAGTATCCGCTCGCTGACGCGGCTGCCGCGCAGACGCGGCTCGAGGCGAACGACGTGGTCGGCAAGGTCGTGCTTCGCCCGTGATGCGCGACGCCGCGTATCCCGAACTCAAGACGACCCACA
Source organism: Ilumatobacteraceae bacterium (assembly GCA_041742555.1). Taxonomy (GTDB): domain Bacteria; phylum Actinomycetota; class Acidimicrobiia; order Acidimicrobiales; family Ilumatobacteraceae; genus Sva-07. Next base: position 7,077 of record JBGSII010000295.1, on the reverse strand, counting down.
CGATCGCCCGCACCGGGCGGCCGTTCACGGACTACAAGCCGCCACCCGCGGCGCCGGTGTGGGACGTCATCGAGGGGTATGGCCGCTTCCACGTGCTCGTGTCGGCGATCGAACTCGGCGTCTTCGATGCGCTCGAACGGCTCGGCCCGTCGACGGGTGCGGAGCTTGCCGACGACCTCGGAGTGTCGGCGCCGCACCTCACGACGTTGCTCGAAGGGGTCGTCGCCACCCAGCTGCTCGACCAGCGCTTCGGGCGGTTCGAACTGAACGACACCGCTCGCCGCTACCTGACGACCGATGGGGCGGCGTCGATGAGCGCCCTGATACCGGTGTCGCCCGGCCCGCTCGTCAACTGGCAACGCTTGACCCAGACCGTGCGGACGGGACGTCCCGCCGAGCCGGTCGACAACGACCCTGTGGCGTTCTACGTCCCGCTCGTCGAAGGCACCTTCGTCACGATCTTGCGAATGGCGACGAGAGCCGACCTGTATCTGCGCTATTCCGCTCTGGTCGAGCCTCGTGTGCTCGACCTCGGCGCCGGTGGCGCACCGTGGGCGAGCGCGATCCTCACGGCGAACGCCGGTGCCACCGCGGTGGTCAACGACCTTCCCGGTGTGATCGATGTCGCCGAGCGCAAGCTCGCCGAGCGCGATCTGCTCGGCCGAGTCGAGTTCCGACCGGGCGACTTCCACGACATCGCCCTCGAGGACGATCACTTCGACCTCGTCGTCCTCGGCCACGTGTGCCGCGCCGAAGGTGCCGAGCGCGCCGGTCACCTGATCGACCGAGCGTATCGTGCGCTCGCGCCGGGTGGCCGCGTCGTGCTGTCGGACTACTTCGTCGACCGGCAGCGAGCGCTCGCCGGCCATGCGCTCATGATGGGCGCCACGATGATGGCCAGCACCGTGCACGGCGAAGCGCTCAGCTACGGCGACGTGGCCGATCGGCTCCGCCTCGCCGGGTTCGAGGCCGTGCGCCTCGTGGAACCCATCGGATACCAGCAGGCCTTCGTCGCCAGCAAGCCACCACGCACCGATCGGCCTGAACGCCGAACCACCCAGGAGACAACGCCATGAACGATGCCCCGACTTCGACACCGCAACTCGTCGACTTGCTGATCGACGCGTGGTACGTCGTCACGATGAATCCGACGCGGGACATCATCCACCGCGGGTCGGTGGCGGTGAACGACGGCGCGATCGTCGCAGTCGGCAAGACCGCCGATCTCGAGCGGCAGTTCACCGCGACGCGCCGGATCGGTGGGGAGCGCTTCGTGCTGACCCCGGGCATGATCAACACCCACATCCACATCACCGGTGAGCCGCTGACTCGCGGGTTCGTGCCCGACGACACCCCGTTCGAGGAGAACGTCTTCGTGTGGCTGACCAACCTGTACGCCGCGCACGAGATGCCCGACGAGCGCTGCTCGGCGCAACTTGCGGCGGTCGAGATGCTGCGCAGCGGCACGACGACGTTCCTCGAAGCTGGCACGATCCGCTTCCTCGACGAGGTGATCGACGCGCTGACGCCGACCGGGATACGGGGCAAGCTGGGCGCCTGGGTGTGGGACCTGCCGCCCGATCCGGACGTGTATCGCCAGGACACCGACGCGGCGATCGCCCGTCTGCAGGATCAGCTCGAGCGATACCGCAGCGTGGCCGACGGGCGCCTCGGCGCGTGGTCGACCGTCGTCGGTCACACCACGTGTTCCGACCCGCTCTGGAAAGCTGCCCGTGCGCTCGCCGACGAGCACGACGTCGGAATGAGCTTTCACATGTCGCCTGCGAAGATCGATCCCGACGGTTTCATCGCCGAGTTCGGGCAGCGTCCGATGATCCACCTCGACGAGATCGGCGTGCTCGCCGACGACGTGTGTATGACGCACTGCGTCCACGTCGACGACAGCGAACTCGACGTGATGGCGGCCCGTGGAACCAGCGTGGCCCACTGTCCGACCACGGCGCTCAAGGTCAGCTACGGCGTCACCCAGATCGGCAAGATGCCCGAGATGGTGCAGCGGGGCATCAACGTGTCGATCGGCACGGACGGCAACAACGCGTCGAACTACTCCGACCTGATGCGCGCGACCTATCTCGTCGCGGGGCTGTTCAAGGACGGTCGTATGGATCCGCAGATGTTTCCCGCCGAGAAGGCATACGAGATGGCGACGCTCGGCGGCGCACGCTCGATCGGGATGCAGGACGAGATCGGGTCGCTGGAGATCGGCAAACGTGCCGACCTCGTGCTCCACGACACCGATCGTCCCGAATGGCGGCCACTTCACAACGTGATGAACCAGTTGGTGTGGTCGGCGGATGGCCGTGGCGTGCACACCGTGGTCGTCGACGGCGCGGTCGTGGTCGAAGCGGGCCGCATGACGACGATCGACGAGGATGCGCTGTGGGCCGAGGCCCAGGCGCTCGGTGAGGCGATCGTGACCCGCTCAGGGCTGCCCGATCGTTCGAAGTACCCGATCCTGTGAACCCCTGCGCCCGCCCGATCGGGGCGGTGCCCACGTGACGTGGTGGGAGGCGCTGCTGCTCGTCGGGGGCGGCCTGGTGGCCGGCATCGTCAACACGATGGCCGGCGGAGGTTCGGCGTTGACCGTGCCGCTGCTCGTCCTCGCCGGCGTACCCGGCAACCAGGCCAACGGCTCGAACCGTGTCGGGATCCTGACCTCGAGCGCTGCTGCGGTTGCATCGTTCCGGCACTCGAAGGCCACGGACATCTCTGGTGCGACCAAGGTGCTGATCCCGACGGTGATCGGCTCCGTCGTCGGCTCGTACACGATCAGCAAGCTGGCCGATGACACGTTCGAGGTCGTGTTCGGTTTGCTGATGATCCCGATCGTGATCCTCACGGTGCTCAAACCGAAACCCAAGCTCGATGTGCGGCCGTGGCCGCTCTGGGCCACGATCGTGGTGTTCGCCGGGATCGGACTCTACGGCGGAGCGTTTCAGGCAGGAGTGGGCCTGGTGTTGCTGGCCGCGCTGACACGCGCTGGGTACGACCTCGTCACCGCCAACAACGTCAAGGTGCTGGTCAACCTCGTCGTGACCGTCTTCGCGCTGCCGGTCTTCATCATCCAAGGAGACGTGGTGTGGGCGCCGGCGTTGGTCCTTGCTGTCGGCTTCACCGGCGGCGGCTGGTTCGGCGCCAAGCTCGCCGTCAAGGGCGGCGAGCAACTCGTGCGCATCTTCATGGTGGTCACGGCGCTGTTCCTCGCCAGCCGCCTGCTCGGCGTGTGGGGTTGACGCGTCAGCGCGAGGGCATCGAGCCGTGACAGGCCGGAAATGCGCCGTTCACGTTGTGGTCTTATGGTCAGACCAATGAGCGAACGACTCGTGGCCACACCCGATCACTGTTACTGGGGGTACCTCGACCAGGCCGAGCCGGCGGTGCTCGAGGTCGAGTCGGGTACCGAGCTCGTGATCGAGGCGGTCACGCATCACTCCGGCGACGCCCCGGATCTGCTGATGGACGACGGTGTGCGGGCGATCTGGGACGGTATCCCGCCTGCTGCACGGGCGCCCGGCGTGCACATCATGACCGGGCCCGTCCACGTCGTCGGCGCCCAGCCTGGCGACACGCTGCGCGTCGAGTTGCTCGACATGCGTCCCCGCATGCCCTACGGCTCGAACTGCGCTGCCAACTGGGGTCTCTTCCACGACAAGATGGGCAAGGAGCGCATCACGATCTACGAGCTGGTCGACCCGCCCGGTGACGGCACGTTCACCTCGACCGCCCGACCGATGTTCGGTTTCGACTTCACCGCCCTCGAGCTCTACGACATCCCCGGCGTGATCTCCGAACCCGATCCGGCGCGTCGCGAACCGTTCGGCCGGTCGGTCGCGGTACCCGTACGGCCGCACCTCGGTGTGATGGGCGTGGCCCCGAACACCACCGACCGGGTGAGCAGCATCCCACCAGGCGTGTTCGGTGGCAACGTCGACAACTGGCGCTTCGGCCCCGGCGCCACCATCTTCTACCCCGTGTTCACCGAGGGCGCAGGGTTCTACGTCGGCGACCCCCACTTCGCGCAGGGCGACGGGGAGATCTGCGGCACCGCGATCGAGGCATCGCTCGACGTGCGACTGCGCCTGTCGCTCGCTCCGGAGGTGCCGGTGACTGCCCCGCTGCTCGACACCGGCACGCACTGGTACACCCACGGGTTCGGGGCTGGGCTCGACGAGGCGATGGCGATGGCCGCCGAGCAGATGCTGCGCCTCTTGGTGGACGCCGGTGGGTTCACGATGGACGAGGCGTACTCGCTGGCGTCGGTGGCCGTCGATCTCGGCATCACCCAGGTCGTCGACGGTACGGTCGGATGTCACGCCGCGGTGTCGCACGACATCGTGCGCCACTGACCCGCCACGGAACCCGTCACCGAACGAGCAGGACCCCGACCGATGAGACTCAGCCAGCACGAGCAGGAACGCCTGATGATCCATGTCGCCGCCGACGTCGCTCGGGCCCGGCGCGCACGCGGTCTCCAGCTCAACTACCCCGAAGCGGTGGCGATCCTCACCGACTGGGTGCTCGAGGCGGCGCGCGACGGCCGGCGCGTCGCCGATCTGATGGAGGCGGGTCGCCACGTCCTCACCCGCGACGACGTGATGGAGGGCGTCGCGGAGATGATCGACGAGGTCCAGGTCGAGGCCACGTTCCCCGACGGCACCAAACTCGTGACCCTCCACGAACCGATCGGATCGGCGCCGTGATCCCGGGCGAGGTGTTCGGACCCGACGACCCCGTCGAGATCAACGCCGGCAGGCCCGCGCAGCGCCTGCGAGTCGAGAACGCGGGCGACCGGCCGATCCAGGTCGGCTCTCACTATCACCTGGCCGAAGCGAACCCGGCGCTGCGCTTCGATCGATCTGCTGCCCGTGGGTTCCGCCTCGACATCCCGGCCGGGACCGCCGTCCGCTTCGAGCCCGGCATCGCGATGGACGTCGATCTCGTCGCCTTCGTCGGTGCGAGAGTGATCCGCGGGCTGCGTGGCGAGGTTGCCGGCCCGCTCGACCCACCGAAGAACGAGGAGACCCCATCATGAGCCTCGTCGACCGGTCGAGATACCGGAACCTCTACGGTCCCACGGCCGGCGACCGCATCCGCCTCGCCGACACCGAGCTGTTCATCGAGGTGACCGAGGACCGGTGTGCGGGTGGCGACGAGGTCGTCTTCGGAGGCGGGAAGGTGATCCGCGAATCGATGGGGCAGTCGACGCGAACACGCGCCGACGGCGCACCCGACCTCGTGATCACCGGCGCCGTCGTGCTCGATCACTGGGGGGTGGTGAAAGCGGACATCGGTGTGCGCGACGGGCGGATCGTCGGGATCGGCAAGGCCGGCAACCCCGACACGATGGACGGCGTCGATCCGGCGCTCGTCATCGGCCCGTCGACGGAGATCCTCTCCGGCAACGGGCGCATCGTCACCGCAGGCGCCATCGACTGCCATGTGCACCTCATCTGCCCGCAGCTGCTCGACGAGGCGCTCGGCTCGGGGATCACCACCATCATCGGTGGCGGCACCGGCCCCGCCGAGGGCACGAAGGCGACCACGGTCAGCGGCGCCTGGCACCTCGAGCGCATGCTCGAAGCGCTCGACCACTGGCCCGTCAACGTGGCGTTGCTCGGCAAGGGGAACACCGTCGACGAAGACGCGATGTGGGAACAGCTCCGCGCCGGCGCGTCGGGGTTCAAGCTGCACGAGGACTGGGGCACGACACCAGCGGTCATCGATGCCTGCCTTCGCGTCGCCGACGCGTCGGGCGTGCAGGTGGCCATTCACACCGACACGCTGAACGAGGCCGGCTACGTGGAGAGCACGCTTGCTGCGATCGCCGGGAGATCGATCCACACGTTCCACACCGAGGGCGCCGGCGGCGGCCACGCACCCGACATCATGACCGTGGCATCGCACCCCAACGTGCTGCCGTCGTCGACCAACCCGACCCGGCCGCACACCGTCAACACCGTCGACGAGCACCTCGACATGCTGATGGTCTGCCACCACCTCAACCCGGCCGTGCCGGAAGACCTCGCCTTCGCCGACAGTCGCATCCGCCCGTCGACGATCGCCGCCGAGGACATCCTCCACGACCTGGGGGCGATCTCGATGATCGGCTCGGACTCCCAGGCGATGGGTCGCATCGGCGAGGTGGTGTTGCGAACGTGGCAGACCGCCCACGTGATGAAGCTGCGCCGCGGGTCACTGCCCGGTGACGGACTTGCCGACAACGAGCGGGCGCAGCGCTATGTCGCGAAGTACACGATCTGTCCGGCGATCGCGCACGGTCTGCAGCGCGAGGTGGGTTCCGTCGAGGTCGGCAAGCTCGCCGATCTCGTGCTGTGGGAGCCGGCGTTCTTCGGGGTGCGCCCGCACGCGGTGCTCAAGGGCGGCATGATCGCCTGGGCGACGATGGGCGACGCCAACGCGTCGATTCCGACACCGCAGCCGCAGCTTCCCCGGCCGATGTTCGGTGCCGCCCCCGGCGTGGCACCCGGGCTGTCGGTCGCCTGGGTTGCGCAGGCCGCACTCGACGACGGGCTGCCCGATCGCTTGAACGTCCGGCGCTCGCTGGTGCCTGTGAGCGACACCCGCTCGGTCGGCAAGGCCGACATGGTTCGCAACGACGCCATGCCCGACATCCGTATCCATGCCGACACGTTCGCGGTGCACATCGACGGCGAACTGGTCGTCGAGCATCCCGCCGAGGTGCTGCCGATGGCCCAGCGCTACTTCTTGTACTGAGGTACCGGTGGAGTACACGCGACCCGATCTCCTGCTCCTCGTCGATGGGCGGTTCCCCGCGGGAGGCCACGCCTACTCCGCCGGCGTCGAGTCGGCCGTTGCCGTCGGTGACGTCACGGACGGTGTGAGCCTCGCCCGGTATCTCGACGGACGACTTGCCACCACCGGTCGAGTCGACGCCGCGTTCAGCGCTGCGAGTTGTGCCGCCGCCGATCATCCCGCCTCGTTCGAGCTGCTCGACGAGGAGTACTCGGCGCGTGTGCCCTCGCCGCATCTGCGCGCCACCAGCCGGCGGCTCGGCCGGCAGATGCTGCGCGCCGC
>JBGSII010000294.1:0-2741 GCA_041742555.1 Ilumatobacteraceae bacterium | reverse complement strand
GCCCGCTGCGGGTGCCCCTGCGACGGGTGGCTCGACCACGGGTGGCTCGACGACGGGTGGCTCGACGACGGGTGGCTCGACGACGGGTGGCTCGACGACGGGTGGCTCGACAACCGGGTCCGCCGACGATGACGGAACAGGTGCTGTCGAGGTGGAGGAGGTGTGCGACCCCGACACGGGGATCTGCGGGCCGGCTGGCCAGGCGTCCACCGGCGTGGCGTCGGCCGCGGCGCAGGTCGGCAGTGTGCTTCCGACCACCCTCGACCAGGACTCGGGGTGGGGCACCACCGAGACGCTCATGCTGCTGGTGGGACTGCTCGCGCTCGGGCTGGTCTTCATCCCGGCGTTGGCGTGGCGGAAGATGGCGCAGACGCCACCCTCGGCCGAGTCGATCCCGGTCGAACAGTCCCTCTCCCAGGATCGGGTGTCGGTGTGACCTTTCGCGCCGTTCGACGGTGGCTCGTCGCGCCGCTCGCGATCCTCGTGGTTGCGTCGGCGGTCGCAGGGTCGGTCTCCGGAGCTGACCCTGTGCCGGGCAGCGCCGGTGTCGACACGTCCATCCCGGCGACCGACTCACAGGTGACGGTCAAGGGCCGGGGCCGCTTTGCCGACCTCGAGATCACCGTCAACCAGACCCGCAACCTGACGACCCAGGCGGTGTCGGTCACCTGGAAGGGTGCCTCGCCGACCGTTGAGGGTCCGGGGCGGTTCGCGAGCAACTACATGCAGATCTTCCAGTGCTGGGGCGACGACGACGGCACCGTGCCGGAGAATCCCGGACCGCCCCCCGAACAGTGCGTACAAGGCGCCGTCGGTGGGCAGTTCGGCGGGCTTCCCGGAGGACTCTTCCCCGCGGGTCTGATGCTCAGTCGCGTGATCTCGCGTGAGGGATGGGCGAACTACTCCGAGGACATCGGGGTCCTCGACCCGAAAACGAACAACGTGTGGCTCCCGTTCAACGCCGTGAGTGGCCAGTCCGTGCCGATCCAGGTGAACTCCTCGTTCATTCCGGAGGACCCCGATTCGAGGTTCTGGCTGAACGATCTCTACAACATCATCACGACCAACGAGATCCCGGGAGGGGCCACCGGCCCGGACGGAACCGGCGCGGAGCTGATGCAGTTGCTGACCGGGGTGCAATCGACGGGACTCGGATGCGGACAGCGCGTGCAGCCCACGGCCGACGGCGGCCGGAAGATCCCACGGTGCTGGATCGTCGTCGTGCCGCGCGGCACGCCCACCGATGAGAACGTCGGCACACCGTTCGAGGTCAACGCCGATCAGGCCGGCGTTGCAACGTCGCCGGTGGCGCCGACCTCGTGGGCGAATCGCATCGCCATTCCGCTCGAGTTCAACCCGATCGACTCGCCCTGCTCGCTGCAGAACGACGAGCGCAGGCTGGTTGGCAACGAGCTGTTCTTCCCGGCGATCGCCAGCTGGCAGCCGGTGTTGTGCGCGACCCCTGGTGCGCCGCCGTACTCCTACGCCCCGGTGTCCGACGCCTCGGCGCGCCGCCAGCTCCTCGCACCGGGAGCCGCCTCGTCGGGCATGTCCGTCATCTCCAAGCCGCTCGAGGCCGACGCCGTCGCGCCGAGCAATCCGGTCGTCTACGCCCCGCTCGCAGGGTTGGGGCTCGTGGTCGGGTTCAACTACGAGCGCCTCCCGAACCCGAGCGGTCCGGAAGCGGCGCAGCGGTTGGCCGGCGTTCGGGTGGCCGAGATGAACCTCACACCGCGGCTCGTCGCCAAGCTGCTCACGCAGTCGTACACCGACCAGCTGAACATCAACAGCCGCCCGCCCTACGAGTGGGACGACTCGAACCCGCCGCACCTCGGCCAGGATCCCGACTTCGTCCGCTTCAATCCCGAGTTCGAGCTCCTCCTCGTCGGGAACTCTCGCACGTTCGGTGGCCTGTCGTTGCCTGCCGGCAACTCCGACGCCGCTGCGCAGGTGTGGGAGTGGATCCTCGAGGATCCCGAGGCGCGGGCGTGGATGGACGGGCAACCGGACGAGTGGGGGATGCGCGTGAATCCGATCTACTCCACCTCCGCCGAGGTCAATCCGTCGGGCATCTCGTTCGACGCATCACCGCCGACCTCGTTCCCCAAAGGTGACCCGTACTGCTACCAGGCGCCGACGCTCGCCGGCAGCGGAGTGATCCCGCCGCTGCTGTGCGGCACCGACTGGCTGCCGTACGCCCGAGGATTCGGTGACGTCGGCCAGATCGTCCGCACGGCGAGCGACGGGGCGCGAATCGTCGAGAATCCGTTCGCGCTCACGCCGGCGGACGTCTGGAAGCGCGAGGCACCGCAGTTCGTCGGCCGCCGAGCGATGCTCGGGCTCACCGACACTGCCACCGCCACGCAGTTCGGGCTGCAGGTCGCTCGGCTGAGCCGTGTCGGTGACAACGGGCCAGAGCGCGAGTTCATCGCCCCCGATGGCGACGGGCTGACCAAGGGCCTCGCGACGCTGGCGCCGCGCACCGATCCCGAGTTCCTGGAGCCGTCGACCGACCCAGCACCCGGGGCGTATCCGCTGACCACGCTGGTGTACGGGGCGGTCACACCCTTGTCGCTCGACGCGGACGCCCGCGACGAGTACGCCGACCTCATCGAGTACGCCGCAGGACCGGGCCAGACACAGGGCCTCGCCCAGGGCCAACTGCCCCGCGGCTACGTCCCGTTGAACGAGACGCTGCGAGCGCAGGCGCTGTCGGCTGCGACGTCGGTCCGGTCGCTGAC
>JBGSII010000293.1:0-6379 GCA_041742555.1 Ilumatobacteraceae bacterium | reverse complement strand
AGCGGCCACCAGTCGCGGCTGGCTTCGGCGACAGCGTCGCCGGTGTCGGACTCGACGTCGGTGTCGGACTCGACGTCGGTGTCGGACTCGATCGTCTCGCAGATCGACGCGAGGGCGACGAGCGCCTCGTCGGGCACCTCGACGGCGTGGTTGGTGAGCCGGCTGGCGCTGCCGAGCAGCTCAATCGGTGGTGTTGGCGACGTGGGCACGGTGCACTCCTGCGTTCTCCTCGTGCTCGCACAGGCGTCGGTACGTGTCGAGCTGTCGTTCGGACTCTTCGTTCGACCAGCCGAGCTCCTCGCCGATCAGTGCGGCGACGGACGGGGCGGCCGCGAGGCTCGCCGCGCGATCGAACAGGTGAGCGCGGGTGCGGCGGCACAAGACGTCGTCCAGCGTCGTGGCCATCTCGTGACGTACGGCGTAGACGGCCTCGGCGCGCAGGTACGGCTGGCCGATGACGAGCGGTTCGGCGAGGTCGGGACGAACGGCGATCAGCGCGCGGATCTCGTCGGCCATCGTGCCGTAGCGATGGTGGAGGTGGTGGTCGACCGTCCCTCGCGTGGCGGTGCCGCTCGATCGACCCGCCCCGACCAATCGGAGCCGCCGCGTCACCGGTCGCCGGGCTCGACGGGGCGCACCGAGCAGCTTGGCAACCACGTCGATGGTGTCCTCCGCCATCTCCCGGTAGGTCGTCAGCTTGCCGCCGTTGACCCGGACGACGCCGTGCTCGTTCACCGCGACTTGATGCTGACGCGACAGGTCTGCGGTCTTGCCGATCGACCCGTCGGTGGAGCTGGACTTCACCAGGGGCCGTAACCCGGCCCACACCCCCGTGATGTCGTCGGGCGTGAGCCGTTCGGTGATCGTCGGGTCGAGGGCGTCGTTCAATGCCCGAAGCACGTAGTCGACGTCGTCGGCGGTGCACTGGGGGTCGTCGAGTGGGCCGTCGTAGTCGGTATCGGTCGTGCCGACGTAGACGTGGTCGAACGTCCCGTCGGGGCGCGGCCCCCACGGGACGAGGAACAGGCTGCGCCGGTCGCTGCGCACAGGGATGATCACTGCGATGTCGACGCGGATCCGGTCCCACGGGACGGTGACGTGGACTCCCTTGGCAGGTCTGATCGAGTCGGGACGGTTCGTTTCGTCGAGCGCGCGGATCTCGTCGGCCCACACGCCGGACGCGTTGACGATGCAACGTGCAGCGACGTCGATGCGTTCGCCGTCGGCGTCGACCACCACTCCGGTCGCTCGCTGCCGCGTCGGGTCGACGACCACGTCGACGACGGCACATCGGTTCGCGACGACGGCACCCCTCGCCGCCGCGGTGCGAGCGACGGTGAGCACCAGGCGGGCATCGTCCGCGCCGGCGTCGAAGTAGAGGTAGCCGGCGCTGAGCTTGTCGAGATGGGTGGTGGGGAAGTGAGCGGCAGCCTGCTCGGCGGTGACTCGACGGTGCAGCTTGCCGATGCGCCAGCCGCCCGTGAGGTCGTACATCCACATGGCGGAACCGAGCGCCTTCGCGACCTTCTTCGACACGACGCCGTCCTTGGTCAGGATCGGGATCATGAACGGCAGGACCTCGACGAGGTGGGGAGCGTTCTTCATCAGGCGGCGACGCTCGCGCAACGCTTCGTACACGAGCCGCACGTCGCCGTTCTGGAGGTAGCGCAGCCCGCCGTGGACCATCTTCGAACTCTTCGACGACGTGCCGCTCGCGAAGTCGTCGCGTTCGATCAGGGCTGCTCGGAACCCTCGGGCCGCGGCATCGAGCGCGACGCCCGCGCCGGTGATCCCGCCGCCGATCACGAGGACATCGAACGGATCGTCGACCGTGGCTGCGCGGAGGGCGCCGAGCATCGCCTGGCGTTCGAACGGCAGCGTCGGTCCCGACATCGCCCGGATGCTACGAGAAACCCCGTTTGCGTGACACTTCGGATGGGTCGGGCCATCCGAATCCGCACACGAACGGTGGGGTTTCGCCAGAGTCGAAGGTCCAATTTGCAGAACTTGCTGATCTGCAGATCATGCAGATAAGATTCCGACCGTGCAATCGCCCTCCCAGCTCGCTGCAGCCTTCCGGGCCCGGGGGCTCAAGGTGACGCCGCAGCGCCAGTTGCTGTTCGCCTTGCTCGAGAGCGACACGACGCACCCCACCGCCGAGGGTCTCTACGCTCGCGCGAGCACGCAGATGCCGGGCATCTCCCTGCGCACCGTCTACACGACGCTGACCGACCTCGTCGCGATGGGCGAGCTCCAAGCGGTCGGGCTCGGCTCGGGCGCCACACGTTTCGATCCGAACGTCGACGACCACCACCACGGAGTGTGCGACTCGTGCGGGGCTGTCGTCGACGTCTACGTCCAGGGCTCGGAGGCGCTGATCGTCGACGGCGACGGGCAGTTCGCGCCGGAATCGGCATCGATGGTGTTCCACGGAACGTGCGCAGCGTGCGCTGACGCTCTGGCGACGTCGTCGTCTGATCCCAATCCCACACAACCACCCATCAAGGAGCATCACCATGGCTGACCTCAGCGGTACCAAGACCCACGAGAACCTGAAGGAGGCGTTTGCCGGCGAGAGCCAGGCCAACCGCCGCTACCTGTGGTTCGCCCAGAAGGCCGACATCGAGGGCTACCCGGACGCAGCGGCGTTGTTCCGCTCGGTCGCCGAGGGCGAGACCGGGCACGCGCACGGGCACCTCGAATACCTCGCCGAAGTCGGCGACCCCGCGTCGGGCGAGCCGATCGGTGACACCGAGGAGAACTTCAAGGCGTCGATCGCGGGTGAGACCTACGAGTACACCCAGATGTACCCCGGCTTCGCCAAGACCGCTCGCGACGAGGGGTTCGACGAGATCGCCGATTGGTTCGAGACGCTCGCCCGCGCCGAGAAGAGCCACGCGGGCCGCTTCACCCAGGGCCTCGAAGCACTGGCCTGATGCCATCGGAGGGGGCCGGTCGCCGGCCCCCTCCACCGCATCCGTCCGACGACACGCGCGTGCCGCGCGTTCGGCCACCCCCGACTCCGCGGAAGAAGTGCCACATGACCACGACGTACGACCCCAAGCACCCGCTGTACTTCGACGAAGCGGACGTGCGCGAGGAACTCACACGGGTCTATGACCTGTGCCACGGCTGCCGACTGTGCTTCAAGTTCTGCACGTCGTTCCCGACGCTGTTCGAGATGGTCGACAAGCACGAGGACCAGGACGCCGGCCGACTCACCCCGGCCGAGCAGGACCAGGTCGTCGACGAGTGCTTCCAGTGCAAGCTCTGCTACATCAACTGCCCGTACATCCCCGAGCTGCACGAATGGAACCTCGACTTCCCGCGGCTGATGCTGCGCGCCGACGCCATGCAGCACACCAATGGCATCAAGTCCGCCCGCGACAAGGCGACGACGCAGATGATGGGTCGCACCGACCTCCTCGGCACGCTGGCAACGACCACCGGGCCGATCGCCAACAAGGTCGTCAACGCCGAGCCCGGATCCGGGATCCGCAAGGTCGTGGCCAAGGCGACCGGCGTGTCGTCGACCCGGTTGCTCCCGCCATACGCGAAGCAGCGGTTCTCGACGTGGTTCAAGAAGCGCCCGAAGATCAGCCTGACGAAACGCCAGGGCAAGGTGACCGTGTTCCCGACGTGCCTGGTGGAGTATCAGGAGACGGGCATCGGGAAGGATCTCGTCAAGGTCTACGAGCGCAACGGCATCGAGTGTGCCAACACCGATGCCGGATGCTGCGGCGCCCCGTGGCTGCACTCGGGCAATGTCAAGGAGTTCACGAAGGTCGCCGAGAAGAACGTCGTGACGCTCGCGGCCGAGGTGCGCCGGGGGACCGACATCGTCGTCCCGCAGCCGACGTGCAGCTACATCATCAAAAAGGACTATCTCGACTACGTCGCCGACCCGGCGTTGCGTGCCGACGCCGAACTCGTCGCTGAGCACACCTACGACGCGGCCGAGTACCTGATGCAGATCCACAAGGGTGACGACACGTCGCTCGACACCGAGTTCCGTGGCGAGACCGTCGAGTCGATCACCTACCACACGCCGTGTCATCTCCGGGCGCAGAACATCGGCTTCAAGAGCCGCGATCTGATGAAGTTGACCGGCGCCAAGGTCAAGCTCGTCCAACAGTGCTCGGGCATCGACGGCATGTGGGGCTTCCGGGCGGGGAACGAGGACATCTCGGTTCCGATCGCCAAGAAGCTCGGCGAGCAGATCGACAAGGCAGGCGGCGACATCGTCGCCGGTGATTGCCACCTGGCGAACACTGCGATCACCGAGCAGACCGGCCGCACGCCGCAGCACCCCCTCCAGGTGATGGCCCGTGCCTACGGCATCGCCGAAGAATGACCCGACAGGAGTTGTGATGGCCCCGCAGACCAGCACCCGCAAGCTGACGCTCGCCGACATCGCCGACGTGCGCGCCTACGAGCGCGAACGTGATGAGTTCCGCGCCGCCGTGATGGAGATCAAGCGCCGTCGACGGCTGTCGTTCGGCACGATCATCACCATGATGTTCGAGAATCGCGAGACCATGCGGTTGCAGATCCAGGAGATGGCCCGGGTGGAGAAGCTCGTGACCGACGAGGACATCCAGGTCGAGCTCGACACGTACAACCCGATGATTCCCGAGCCGGGCCAGCTCACCGCGACGGTCTTCCTGGAACTGACCAGCGACGAGCAGATGCGCGAGTGGCTGCCCAAGCTCGTCGGCATCGAGCGGGCCTTCGTGGTGGCACTCCCCAACGGAGATCGGGTCCGTTCGATCACCGAGGAGGCCCATGCGGGCCAGCTCACACGCGAGGCGGTCACTGCGGCGGTGCACTACATCCGCTTCGAGTTCACGCCCGAGCAGGTCGAGTCCTTCGCCGGCGGTCCCGTGCGGATCGAGATCGAACACCCCGACTATCTCGAGGCGGTCGAACTGTCGCAGACGACACATGCGGAACTGCTGAGCGACCTGCGCGGTTGAGCAGCTCGTCGGCCCGTGCGGGGCTGCTCGAAAATTCCACTGGCGCGCCAGCCCGCGCAGTCCTAGATTCCTGGTACTGAGGGGCCAGCAACGGGGAGTCACCGCACGTGTCGGTACAGGAATTGAAATGGTGGGATCTGGGAGCGTGTCGGGGTCTCGACGCCTCGGTGTTCTACCCGGACGACGATGAGGGGGCGGAGGTCGCGAAGTCCGTGTGCGCAGACTGCTCGGTTCGAGCGGCGTGCCTGGAGTACGCGCTGTCGGTCCGCGAGAAGGCCGGCGTGTGGGGCGGCGCCACCGAGCGCGATCGTCGCCGCATGATACGTCAGCGGCGCCGCCCGCACTGACGAAGCCGCGTCGGGCGTCCCGATCGGGTTCGCAGCGTCGCGCGACTGCACCTACCATCGTCTCGATGCCGTCGTCTCCACCACTGTCCTGGCCATCGATCCTGGCCGAGCTGATCGCCGGGCGAGATCTCGACGCGTCGACGGCTCGAAGCGCGATGTCGAGCATCCTTCACGGTGACGCCACCGCCGCGCAGATCGCCGGGTTCCTCGTGGCCCTTCGAGCCAAGGGTGAACACGTCGACGAGCTGACCGGACTGCTCGACGGTGCGCTCGCCGCAGCGACGATCGTGCCGCTGACCGAGGACGAACGCAGCCGTTGCATCGACATCGTCGGGACGGGCGGAGACGGCTCGCACTCGATCAACGTCTCGACGATGGCTGCGTTCGTGATCGCCGGCGCCGGCGTGCCCGTCTGCAAACACGGCAACCGGTCGGCATCATCGCGGTGCGGAAGCGCCGACCTGCTCGAGCTGCTCGGCGTGGCGATCGAGCTGGATGCCGACGGTGTGGCCGCCTGCGTCCGCGAGGCCGGCATCGGATTCTGCTTCGCCCCGGTGTTCCACCCCGCGTTTCGATTCGCTGGGCCTCCACGCCGTGAGATCGGCGTGCCGACGGCGTTCAACCTGCTGGGTCCGATGGCCAATCCGGGTCGGGTCCGCCGTCAGGTGATCGGCGTCGCCGATCCTCGTTTCGTCGAACCGATCGCGCAGACGCTGCAGCGCGAGGGACTGGCCCGCGCCTGGGTCGTCCACGGCGACGGGCTCGACGAGCTCACGACGACCGGGACGTCGATGGTGCTCGCGCTCGCCGACGGTGTGATCGAGGAGTTCACGATCGATCCCGCCGAATTCGGACTGGCCGCGGCAACGGCGGATGATCTCCGGGGAGGAGATCCCGACGAGAACGCGGAGGTCATCCGTCGTGTGCTCGGTGGACAGACCGGACCACATCGCGACATCGTCGTGCTCAATGCTGCCGCCGGACTCGTGGTCGGCGGTGCCGTGTCGGGTCTCGGCGAGGGCCTCGAGCGCGCGGCAGCAGTGCTCGACGACGGCC
>JBGSII010000292.1:0-4029 GCA_041742555.1 Ilumatobacteraceae bacterium | reverse complement strand
GTCGCAGGGGCACCCGCAGCGGGCGGCGCCGTCGGTGTGGCGACTTCCTGCAGGCCGCCGGTGCCGGTTGCGCACTGCTCGGGGCCCTGCCGGTCGCACGGCTGAGGCTGAGGTGCGTTCGCTGCGAGCAGGTTCTCGCCGCTCGGCGAGAACGTCGGGTTGTCGCAGGTCTGCACGTTGATGTTCTGCACTTCGGCGCCGGGGATCTTGGCGATCTGGTCGAAGCTCGCTGTCACGAGGTTCACCGGCAGCGGCGAGTACCCGAGCGAGGCCGACTGCTGCTGAGCCTGACACATCGCGTAGTACGTGAACGCCGCCAACGTCCGGCCCTTCGCCTTGGTGAACGAGCCACCTTCCTTGGTCGGCAGGATGAAGTAGGAGTACGACGACAGCTGATAGTTGCGCGGGTCGGCGTCGCTGTACACGCCACTCAGGTCCTGCGTGAGATAGGTCGCCGGGTTCGACTCGTCGGTGTTGATCCTCGCCTGCAGCAGCGACACCGCGACGTTCTCCGGCGTCGGCTCGGTGTAGTAGCCAGCAGTGTTCAACACCTTCGCCACCGGGAACTCGACGTTGAGGGCGTAGGAGTAGTTGACATAGCCGATCGCTCCCTCGGCGAAGCCCTGGCTGACATAGCCGGCGACGCCGACGTCGCCGCTCTGCGCGATACCCCCCGGCGGCGTCGGATACTGCGACGTGAAACCGCACTGCGGCTTGCCGGCGCTCTGGCAGAACGCCTCCCAGATCGGTTGGTGACGGGCGATCATCCACTTGGTGAACTGTGCGGTCGAACCCGACCCGTCTGATCGCACGACGGGAACGATCGCCCGCGCCGGCAACGCCAGTCCCGGGTTGTCCGCCGCGATCGCCGGGTCGTTCCACTGCGTGATCACGCCGGTGAAGATCTTGGCGATGTTCTCGCCCGACAGCCGCAGGTTCGTCACCCGCTGGCCGTTGATCTTCAGGTTGTAGATGAACGCTGTGCCACCAGCGGTGACCGGGATGTACGCATAACTCCCCGGCGCCGGGTTCTCCGGAGCGGAACCGTCCTCGGGTTCGAACTGGAACGGGATGTCCGACGCTGCGAAATCGACCGTGCCGTTGAGGAAGTTCTTGCGGCCCGCACTCGAACCACTCGGGTTGTAGTCGACCGTGATACCGAACTGCTTCACGTTGACGCGCATCGCGTCGATCGCATTCGCCGACCACGACGAACCCTCACCGGAGATGCGTTGATAGCTCTCCTGCGCATCGACCGCGGGCAACGGTCCCGAACCGAAGAGGGACGCGGCGACGAATGCAACGGCGAGAAGCGGGCCTCCACGGCGAACGGCACGGGTGCGAATCATCACGATGTTCCAGTCGTCTCGAGAAGGTCAGGGGTGAGCGGCGGTCCGGGCGTCGTTGACGCACTTCCGGCGGCTGCCTCGATTCGGTGCAGGTCCTTGGCCGACTGGTGCGCGGCCTTGCGCGTCTGGCGCTTCGACAGGCGGCCGGCTGGGCGTCCGCCCAGGATGCGCGCAATCGTGAACAGGATCAGCACGAGCAGCATCAGCACCGCCGCCGTCGCGAACCCGCGTGCGATCAGCGTCGGCTGCGGCGAGCGGACGAACTCGAAGGTGGCCAGCGGCAGCGACATCATCGGGTTCGCCCGTGGGTTCGTGTTCATCGACCCCGTGATGCCCGACACGAGCAGCACGGGTGCGGTCTCGCCGATCCCGCGGGCGACGCCGAGGATCACCGAGGTGGCCAGGCCCGAGCGGGCCGTCGGCAGGACGACGAACCACACGGTGCGCCATTGCGGGGCCCCGAGCGCCGCCGACGCCTCCCGGAGGTTGCCGGGCACGAGGCGCAGCACCACGTCGGCGGAGCGGATGATGATCGGCAGCATCATGATGCTGATCGCCAGCGCCGCAGCCAGACCAGATCGTTGTTGACCGAGGATGAGCACCCACGTCGCGAAGATGAACAGCCCGGCCACGATCGACGGCAGCGCCGTCATCGCGGTCACGACCGATCGGACCAACTCGGTGATCCGGCCACGGGTCTCGGTGAGATAGACGGCACACGCGAGCGACAGCGGGACCGTGAAGAGCAACGCGATTCCCATGATGATCAGCGTGCCGACGATGGCGTGGGAGATCCCGCCGACCGAGAGCGGATCGAGCGGGCCGGCACTGCTCATGTCCTCGGTGTAGAGGTTCGTCTTGCGGAGCGCCGAGGATCCCTTCGCCAGGGTGAACACGATCACGGAGACCAGAGCGACCAGTGCGAGCGCGGCGGCCGACGTCATCAACGCCGCCATCACCCGGTCGATGACCGCCGGCCGATTGTCGGTGATCGACACCAGGAGGGCGTAGATCGCGATGAACACCACGAACCACACCACCACGAACCCGAGCCGCCCGCTGAGCGGCAGCAATCTCCCGAAGAACAGCAACGTGATGCTGATCGAACTGAGCAGCGCTCCGAGCAGAACCAGCACGTCGTCGCGCGAGATCTGACCCAACGGTCGCCGCACCGGCGGCGGGCTGCCGGGTCCAGGACGAGGTGGGAGCACCGTGGTCGGTGTGGGCGGGCGGCCACTCGGACCCGCTGGCGCCCACAGCTCGTCGATCTCGTGTGGGCGCGCGGGAACCTGCTCGATCTCCGTCGTCACCGCCCACAGCTCCTCTGAGGTCGGTGAGCGCAGTGCGCTCCGGGTGTCGAGCACGTCGGTCATGCCTCGCTCCCTGCTCCCGAGCGCGACCGGGCGATGAAGTACGAAGCGATGAAGTTCACGACCAGGGTGATGGCGAACAGCGCCAGTCCGGCGGCCATCAGTGCCGACAGGCCGAATCCGCTCGCCTCGCTGTATCGCAGAGCGATCAGGCTCGACACCGAGTTGGAGCCGGCCTCCAGCGCATGAAACGTGAAGTCGAAGCGTGGCGAGATGATCAACAACACGGCGATCGTCTCGCCGAGCGCCCGGCCGAGGCCGAGCATCGTGCCACCGATCATGCCGCCACGGCCGAACGGCAACGACACCACGCTGATCATTCCCCACCGGGTCGAGCCGAGGGCGAACGCACCCTCACGTTCGCCGATCGGGACCTGGGAGAACACCTCGCGCATCACCGAGCACTGGATGGGCATCACCATCATCGCCACGACGATCGCCGCGATGAACGTCGACGCGGTGTACACGCTCGCGCTCGACAGCGGACTGTTCGGGTCGGCGCCACTCACGCTGAACAGCGGAAACCACCCCATCCACGTGTTCAACCAGCGCGACAGACCGATCACCTGGCCCTGCAGCAGGAACAGGCCCCACAGCCCGTACACCACGCTCGGCACGGCCGCCATCAGGTCGACCATCGCGATGAGCGACGAACGCAGCCAGGTGGGCGCGACCTCGGTGATGAACAGCGCCGTCCCGATCGCGATCGGAGCCGCGATCACGACGGCAACGGCCGCGATCAGGATCGTGAACGGCATGACCGCAGCGATGCCGAATCCGCTGGAGCCTGCGTCCGGCTGCCACTCCGAGGTCGTGAGGAACGAAGGACCGGACACCCGCAACGCCTCGAGCGCCTCGAACGTGAGGAACAGCCCGACCGACGCCATCAGCGCGAGGACGAGGAATCCACTGAGGCCGACACCGCGGAAGAATGTCTTGTCGCCGCGCCCCCGGGTGGAGACGAGTTCGATCGGAGTCTCCGGCGGCGCGTCCGGCGTGCGAACCGGGAGGGTGGTCGAGGTCATCGTCACCCGGTCCACGCGATGAGCACGATGATCACGATCACCATCGCGAGGCCCGACAGCAGCACGTCGGGGTGCCAGGCGTGTGACCAGAACGACTTCTTCGGCGCCGGTGCCTGCTGGGCTGCCCAGCCTGGGGGAGGCTGGTACGGCGCCTGTTGACGCCCCTCCATGAAGGGTGCGAGCGCAGTTGCGAAGGCCGTCGCGAACGACTCGGCGTCGATCACGACGTGCATCGCCGGGCGGTCGCCCACGACGGGAGCCGGCGCAGCAGCCGCAGTCGGCAGC
>JBGSII010000291.1:0-6647 GCA_041742555.1 Ilumatobacteraceae bacterium | reverse complement strand
AGGCAGCGAGCGCCGCCGCGGCATTTCGCGGTCTCCCACTCGAGGTGGTCGCGGCCGACGCAGCCGGGTTCGCGCGCGAGGTCCACGAGCAACGACTCCGTCGCGACGTCGCCGCGTCGTTGCGACGGCATGTCGATGCCGGAGAGACCGTCCTGTTGGTCTCCGCGTCGTTCGAGCTCTACCTGCGACCGCTGGCGGAGTTGCTCGGTGCGCACGACGTCCTCGCCGTGCGGCTGGAGGTCGATGACGCCGGGAAACTGACCGGTCGGTTGGACGGTGCGAACTGCCGCGGGCCCGAAAAGGTGGTGCGGCTCCACAGGTGGCTCGACCAGCACGCCGGAGGGCGCGACGGCGTGCACGTGACCGCGTATGGCGACTCGCGAGGCGATCGCGAGCTGCTCGCCGACGCCGACGAAGCGCATTGGGTCGGCAAACGAGGTTCGCGGCGATGAGATGCCCGAGGCAGCCGCTGCGGCCCACTACCGTCACCGGAACCATGGACCTCGCCACCGCTCCGGAGACCACCTCGTGCTGAGGGCACTGCTGCGTGAGTCCCGGCCGAAGCAGTGGCTCAAGAACATGCTGGTCTTCGCCGCTCCCGGCGCTGCGGGTGTGCTCGACGAAGGCAACAACCTCGCACTGACGGTCCTCGCATTCGTGTCGTTCTGCTTCGCGGCGAGCGGGATCTACATCTGGAACGATCTCCTCGACGTCGAGGCCGATCGTCGCCACCCCACCAAGCACCGCCGACCGATCGCCTCCGGCGAGCTGTCGATCGGGGTGGCCCGCGCAGCCGGCGTGCTCTTCCCGATCGTGGCGCTCGGACTCGCGGCAGCCACTGGTCGCTGGCAGACGGTCGCGGTGGTCGCCACCTACATCGCCATCACGATCGCCTACACGATCAGCCTCAAGCACGTGCCGGTGGTCGACGTCGTCACCGTCGCGGCGGGGTTCGTGCTGCGCGCTGCGGCGGGAGCGGTTGCGGTGGACGTGCCGATGTCGCGGTGGTTCGTGCTGTGCATCACCTTCGGTTCGTTGTTCATCGTGGTCGGCAAGCGATACGCCGAGCTCAACGAGTTGGGCGCGGATGCGCAGACACGAGCGACGCTCGAGGTCTACTCGATCGACTATCTGCGGATGCTCCTCGGCGTCAGCCTGGCCGCGGTGCTCCTCAGCTATTGCATCTGGGCGTTCGAGACGAGCGCGGCGTCCTCCAGCGACTGGCCGTGGTACGAACTGTCGATCGTGCCGATGCTGATGGCCCTCATGCGCTACCTGCTCGTGCTCGACCAGGGCCGAGGTGCCGCGCCCGAAGAGGTCTTCACCAGCGACCGGCTGTTGTGGTTCCTGGGGTTGAGCTGGATTGTCGTCTATGGTCTCGCCGTCTATGTCTCCTGAATCGCTCGGGCCCGAAACACCGGATCTGGCCACGGTCACCGCTCGCGTCGCCGACGTGGACGGATGGATGTCGCCAGGACAG
Source organism: Ilumatobacteraceae bacterium (assembly GCA_041742555.1). Taxonomy (GTDB): domain Bacteria; phylum Actinomycetota; class Acidimicrobiia; order Acidimicrobiales; family Ilumatobacteraceae; genus Sva-07. The sequence continues at coordinate 5,167 of JBGSII010000291.1, read as the reverse complement.
GCAGCAACGCTCTACGACGCTGCGCGTCGCTGCCCGGCGGCGGGGACGATCGTCGAGATCGGCAGCTTCCAGGGACGTTCGACGATCGTGCTGGCCAGTGCGGCAGCTCCCGATGTGGCCGTCATCGCGATCGATCCCCACGCCGGCAACGACCGGGGCCCGCAGGAGATCGACGGGTACGCCGATGCTGCTGCCGACGATCATGCGATCTTCTCGGCAAATCTCGAGCGCGCCGGCGTCGCCGACCGTGTCAGGCACGTGCGCAAGTTCTCCGATGCAGCGCTCGCAGACGTCGATGTGCCGATCGACGTGCTCTACATCGACGGGGCACATCGGTATGCGCCCGCTCGCGACGACATACGTGACTGGGGTGCTCGCGTCACCGACGGCGGCACGATGTTGATCCACGACTCGTTCTCCTCGATCGGTGTGACGCTGGCGATCTTTCGTGAGCTGCTGCTGGGGTCGCGTTTCCGCTACGTCGGCCGGTCGCGATCGATGACGATCTACCGGGCAGATCTGGCGGGTGGCCCCGGCGCCCGTGCTGCCAACGCCGGACGTCAACTGGCTCAGGTGCCATGGTTCGTCAAGAACGTCGCACTCAAGGTCGCCCTCACCGTCGGTCTCGGACGTGTGCTGGGACGGCTCGGTCGGCCGGTGCCCGAGTGGCCGTACTGATCCGACGTGAGACGGCGTCAGCTCGAGTTGTCCGGTTGGGGTCGCACGGCACCGTCGGTCGCCACCGTCGTCGACGCGGATCCTGACGAACTCGACGTTCGAGCCCTCGACGAGCTCGGCGCGCCGCGCGGGATCATCGCGAGAGGACTCGGACGGGCCTACGGCGATCCTGCGCAGAACGGCGGAGGCACGGTGGTGCGCCTCGCCCCGGGCCCGATCCTGCTCGATGCGAGCGCTCGGACCGTGCGGGTCGGGGCGGGGGTCAGCCTCGACGAACTGCTGCGTCACATCGTGCCGCGCGGCTTCTTCGTCCCGGTCACTCCTGGCACGCGCTTCGTCACGATCGGCGGCGCGATCGCCAGCGACATCCACGGCAAGAACCACCACGTCGACGGCAGCTTCGGTGCCCATGTGGACGACATGACCGTCCTGCTCGCCGACGGCAGCCACCGCCGGATCACACCGGTGTCCGAACCGTCGCTGTGGTGGGCAACGATCGGCGGCATGGGCCTGACCGGGATCATCGTCGAGGCCACCGTGCGGCTGCTGTCGATCCAGACCAGTCGCTGTCTCGTGCACACCGAGCGGGTGCCCAACCTCGACAGTCTGCTCGAACGCATGGAGTCCGGCGACGATCTGCACCGGTACTCCGTCGCCTGGGTCGACATGGTCGCCACCGGCGCGAGCCTCGGTCGCGCCGTGCTGACCAGGGGCGACCACGCGACCCTCGACGATCTCGTCTCACAGGACCCCGCTGCCGGCGCCGATCCGCTCTCGTTTGCGCCGCCGGGCCTGGCCGCCGTCCCGCCGGGGGTCCCGAACGTGCTCAACCGGTTGACCGTGCGGGCGTTCAACGAGATGTGGTACCGCAAGGCCCCGACGTCGCACGTGGGCCTCGAGTCGATCACGGGCTTCTTCCATCCCCTGGACATGGTGGGCGACTGGAATCGGCTCTACGGGCGCGCGGGCTTCCTCCAGTACCAGTTCGTCGTGCCGTTCGAGGCGGTCGACACCCTGCGGGCGATCGTGCGGATCGTGTCGGCCTCCGGACACGCCAGCTTCCTCGCCGTACTCAAGCGGTTCGGGCCAGCGAGCGGTGGACTGCTGAGTTTCCCGACGCCCGGATGGACCCTGACGCTCGACCTACCCGCCGGCGTTGCCGGGTTGGGTGGTCTCGTCGGAGAACTCGACCGGATGGTGCTCGCCGCCGGTGGCCGGCACTACCTCGCCAAGGACGCGACCGCGACCCCCGAAACGATTCGTGCCGGCTACCCGCGGCTCGACGAGTGGTTGCGGGTCAGACGCGATGTCGACCCAGCCGGTCGTTGGATCAGCGATCAGGCCCGCCGCCTCCATCTCCACTGACCACTCTGCCTGACAGGATCACCTCGTGAACAACGCCGTCCATCAACCCCAGACCGTGCTCGTGCTCGGCGGAACCAGTGACATCGGGCAGGCCATCGTGTCGGCGCTGGTCTCGCCGGCACTTCGCCGAGTCATCTTGGCGGTGCGCCATCCCGACCAGGTCGAGACCGATGCGCTGCAGTTCGGGTCGGCCGAAATCGTGACGGTGCCCTTCGATGCAACCGCCGTCGATCGGCACGACGAGCTGGTGGCCGAGGTGGCAGCGGCCCACGGCGACCTCGATGTCGTGATCCAGGCGTTCGGTCAACTCGGTGCGCCCGATCTGACCGATCCGGTCGAGGCCGCCCAACTGGCCACCGTCAACTACGTCGGAGCGGTGTCGTCGGGACTCGCTGTCGCTCGCCAACTGCGCGCCCAGGGCCACGGCACGCTCGTGGTGTTATCGAGTGTCGCCGGAGTACGCACCCGAGCGTCGAACTTCGTCTACGGGTCGACGAAGGCCGGGCAGGATGCGTTCGCGACCGGCCTCGGACACCTGCTGCACGGGACGGGGGCGCATGTGCTGACCGTTCGCCCGGGCTTCGTTCGGTCGTCGATGACGGCCGGGATGCCCGAGGCTCCGTTCTCCGTCGACGTCGCCGACGTCGCCGACGCCGTTGTCTGCGGACTTCGGCGGGGGCGCAGTGTGGTGTGGGTGCCGGGGATCTTGCAGTTCGTCTTCGGTCTGCTGCGGTACGCGCCCGGTGCGGTGTGGCGCAGACTCGACCGATGAACGACGAGCGGTCGGATGCCGCCGACGATCTCGCGGCGGCCGCGCAACGCCTGTTCGCGGCAGGGGTCCGCCGTGTCGAGAGTTACGCCTGGCGGGATCTCGACGACGCTGAAGCCGGCGGTTCGGAGCTGCACGCCGACGAGATCTTCCGCCGGTGGGCCGACGTCGGCATCGACATCGTGCATCGGACCTCCACCAGTGACGTGCCGCGCGAGTTCGATCGGCACGGATATCGGGTGATCCAACGCGGCGGCCGCTACGACGTGTTCGCCCGCGTCGCGCTGCGTCAACTCGTCCGTCGACGCCCTCCGGAGACCGCGACGATCGAGATCTGGAACGGCGTTCCGTGGTTCGCGCCGGTGTGGGCGCCCCGGCGCCGCGTCGTGTGGATGCACCACGTCCACCGCGAGATGTGGGCCGAAGTGCTGCCACGTCCCATCGACGCGGCCGGACGGTTCGTCGAGACTCGCTTCGCGCCGCTCTTCTACCGTCGGAGCCGGTTTGCGACGCTGTCGGAGTCGTCCGCCGACGAGATCGAGGAACTCGGCATCGATCGAGGTCGGCTGACGGTGATCCCGCCCGGAGTGCACGAGCGATTCAGCCCCGATCCCTCCCGCAGGGTGGAGCACCCCCACGTTGTCGTCGTCGGGAGGTTGGCGCCGGTGAAGCGTCAGCGGCTCGCACTCGCGGCGCTCGTCGAGGCGCGCCGGGTGGTCCCGGCGCTGACGGTCGAACTCGTCGGTGACGGTCCTGATCGGGCGCTCGTCGACCGATGGATCGACGATCACGACGCTGGCGACTGGGTCGAGCGACGGGGCCGGGTGAGCGACGATGACCTGGTCGATGCCTACCGCAGGGCCTGGCTCGTCGTGAGCGCCTCGCACGCCGAGGGGTGGGGCATGTCGCTCACCGAGGGTGGGGCGTGCGCAACACCCTGTGTCGCCACCGACATCGCCGGGCACCGCGGTTCGTGCATCGATGGCACGACGGGCCTCCTGGTCGCCGACCCCGACGCCATCGGTGCTGCGGTTGCAGCACTGATGCTCGACGACGACCGGCGCGACGCGATGGGTCGAGCTGCCGTGGCCCACGCCAACGGGCTGTCATGGACCGCGGTCGCTGCGCGACAACTCGACGTCCTGGTGTCAGCGGTGACTGCTGGCCGACGGTTCTGACCGGTACGAGCGCTGTGAGCGGCGCAGGGTCACGAGATCGCGCAGGGCCCACAGCGTGACCAGCGTGAACGCCTCGATGACGATGCCGCGATGCATCTTCGACGTGCCCGCTACTCGATCCCGGAAGACGATGGGGATCTCGACGACACTCAAGCCGGCATCGACGGTGCGGTAGGTCATCTCGATCTGGAATCCGTATCCGTCGGCGCGGACCCCGTCGAGCCCGATTCGGCGCAGGGTCTCCGCCCGGTAGACGCGATAGCCGGCGGTGGCGTCGTTGACGGCGAGTCCGAGCATGATCGCCGCATAGCGGTTGCCCCAGCGCGACAGCCAGGTTCGTCGACGCGGCCAACCGGCGACGGATCCTCCCGGGACGTAGCGTGAGCCGATCACCAGGGACACGCCGTGCTCGGCCACCGCGAGCATCGTCGGCAGGACCGCAGGATCGTGCGAGAGATCGGCGTCGATCTCGACCAGCGCGTCGTAACCCGAATCGAGCCCGATCCGGAACGCGTGGAGATATGCGTCGCCGAGCCCGTTCTTGACGTCACGCTCGACCAGTGTCAGGTTCGTCTGCGTGCGCTGGCGGGTCCGCACGATTGCTCGCGTCTCGTCGGTCGATGCATCATCGATCACCAGGACGTCGGCGTCCGGCACGTGATGGTCGAGACGATCGAGCACCTCGGTGATGTTCGCCGCCTCGTTGTGGGTGGGAACGATGATCAGAGTGCGCACGAATCGCAGACACTAGTTGCCGGCGCGCTCGCCGATCGGTTCCCCTGCCGTGTCGCGCAGCGCGGGCCGGAACGCCTCGATGACGACGGTAGCGACCGCGATCCAGACGATCGGCGCTGCCCAGCTGAACCTCGATGGCCAATCGGGCGCGGCGGGGAAGTCGTAGCGCCACTCGAGCGCCGACACCCCGACCCCGACGAACACGAAACACGTCAGCACGACGCCGGGCGCTGAATCCGCCCGCGTGTCCCGCTGCATCGACCGCCGACACCACGTAGTACCACGGCCCCACCGGCGGTGCTTCCTCCATCTGCACGGTCGGGTGCGCCACGATGGACACGGCCTTGTCGGGCGTCGGCACGAACGCGGCCGCCGTGTCGCGGTAGACCACGTAGTGGTGGATGTCCGCGTCCGTGGAGGCAATAGGTAAAGTGGAAGGAGC
>JBGSII010000290.1:0-6915 GCA_041742555.1 Ilumatobacteraceae bacterium | reverse complement strand
CGCCGCCGCCTCCCCCGCCGCCGGCACCTGGTGACGCGGCCTTCTCCGAACCACCGCCACCGCCACCACCACCGCCTCCGGTCGGTGACGACGACAGTGTGGTCGACCGCGACCAGCGCATCGCCGAACTTCGAGCGCAGCTCGACGCGCTCACCGAACAGACTTCGGCCATCGACGCTCGCGTTTCCAGCGTGTCGATGGAGCTGGCCAACCAACTCACCGAGTTGGGCAACGACCTCGACGAACTCAACCGGCGCAGCAGCGAACCTGCACAGCCGGGCGCCACCGCCGACACCGCCGAGCTCGAAGCCCGGCTCGCCGAGCGACTCGACGCAGCGCTCGAGGACGTGTTCGACTCGACCGAGCGACTCGCCGCAGAGCAGGCCCGCTACGAGATCCGGTTCCGCGCCGACCTCGCCGAACTGGCCGAGCGCCTGCGCCGCCCCGGCACCTGACCGCCCGCCGGCCTCAGGGCTGTTCGAGGATCGCGAAGGCGTCCTCGATCAGCGCACGCGCTTCGTCGACCTTCTCCTGGTACAGGCCGAGATTGCCCGCAGCGAGCGCCTCGTCGGCCTCGGCGAAGGCCGCGTCGGCCTGCTCGAGCAGTGCGACCGGGTCGTCGCTGGAGCCTGAATCCGGTCCGCTCGCCTGGTCATCGGGATCCTCCGTGTCTCCCGGGTCATCGCCGGTGCCGGCGCCCGGTTCGGTCGGCTCGTCGATCTCGTCGCCCACATCGCTCTGGAAGCCAGGGAAGAGCGCCGCCAGCCCCTCGCTCACCGTCGATTCGAGCACCGAGCGATCGTTGTACGACACGATCACCGCTCGGAACTCGGTCACCGAGGTCACGTCCGCCGAGTTCTGCGGCACCGAGACGTAGTACGGGCGCACATAGACCAGACCGCCGGCGACGGGGATCAACTGGAGATCGCCGAAACGAACCTCGGTGCCGCCGTCACCGACGTTGTCGAGCGAGATACGTCGTGAGATCTCTTCGGTCGATTCGGCATTGCTCGCCACGCGCAGCGGTCCGTCCGGCAGCCGTCCGTTGGTCTCCTCGACGATGTACGTCGTCAACTGACCATACGACTCAGGAGAACTCGACGCCATCATGTACGCCTGCAACTCGGTTCGTTGATCGTTCGTCGAGAACGGCACGAACGGTCGCAGGATCACGAAGTCCTCGTCGACGGGCTCACCCGGCGTCGAGGTGTCGAACACCGCGTAGTACGGGCTGAACCGGTCCGTCCCCGATTCGTCGGAGAACGTACTCTGCGCCGCGGTGATCGTCGCGTCGCCGTTGGCCGCCGCCGACGAGGGGATCCCGGTCTGCGAGGGCTCGACGCTCGGGGCCTGCGCGACCGACCACGCACCGACACGCTGGAAGAACTGCTCTGGGGCGATGCGGTACTTGGAGTAGACGTCGGTCTGGATCCGGAACAGGTCCTCCGGGTAGCGCAGGTTGTCGATCAACTCCTCCGGCATCTCGCTCAGCGGGGTGAACAGGTCGGGGAACGCACCGCGCCACGCCCGCAGGATCGGATCCTGTTCGTCGACGGCATAGAACGTCACCTCGCCGGAGTATGCGTCGACGACGGCCTTGACGCTGTTGCGCACGTAGTTGTCGTTGTCGTCGAGACCCGAATCGGGTGACCGCTGCACATCACCGATGCGTTGGCTGTACGGGTAGGCGCTGGTCGTCGTGTACGCGTCGGTGACCCACATCGCGCGCCCGTCGACCGCCACCGGATACGGATCGGCGTCGTAGGACAGGAACGGTGCCAGCTTCTCCAGACGGTCGTTGATGCCGCGGACCCACAGCATCTGTGAGTCGTCACTGATTCCGCCGAACCCGAGCACGTTGTAGTCGAGGAACGCCAACGCGAACGCTGCGCGACGTGCGAACGAGCTCATCTCGACACCCAGCGTTCCTTCGTACTGGTGCGGCTCGGAGCACTCGCGTTCCGCGGTGCTGGTGTTGGCGATCGCGTAGCCCGTGAGGATCGGGCTGAAGTACAGCTCCGGTCGTTCGAGTTCCACGGTCCGGTAGTCGGGTCGTTGGCTCTCGAGGACGCGTCCGCTCGGAGCGAGCACGAGGCCGCAGCCGCGGGTGTTGATCAAGTGGAGACCCTGCCAGCTCTTGTTGGTCACTCCGCTGAGTTGCAGCTCGCGAGCTGCGATCAGCACCTCCTCGGGATCACCGTCGGGTGAATCCTCGAGCGCGTACCGATCGACGTCGAGGTCGGCGATGGTGAGCCCGGCGACCTCACCACGATCGACCAGGAATCGATTCTTCATCTGCGAGGGGTTCAGCAACCGCACGTTCTCGAGCGGGGCAAGATCGTCCTCGATCGCCTCGGCGTCGAGCGACCCGAAACTGATCGCTCGTACGTCGACGTCGGTCAGCCCGAGCGCCTCACGCGTTGCGTTGACGTTGCGCTCGATGTACGGCGCTTCGCGCGCCTCTTGGTTCGGGTTGACCACGAGTGCCTGCACCACCGCCGGATAGATCACCCCGCCGACGAGCGCGACCACGAGCCAGAGCGCCGACGCGATCAACGGCAACCGGAACGAGCCCGTTCGAACCACCGAGAGGTAGAGCCCGGCCGTGAGCAACGCGATCAGGATCAGCAGCATGATCGCCGGGAGTTGCGCGTTCACCACCGAGTAGGTGGCGCCCTGCACGATGCCGGTCTGGTTGTTGGTGACGTCGTAGCGGTCGAGCCAGTAGTCGCCGGCCTTCACGACGGCGAGCACCGCGAGCAGCACGGCGATGTGCGCCTTGGTCGACTGGCGCACCATCGGGACCGGCGTGACGAACACGACGCCGCCGTTGAGGATGTGGGCTGCGGCGGTGAGCAACAACACGATGACCAGCGCCGCGAACAGCCAGTTGAGCACGAACGACAAGAACGGCAGCTGGAACACGTAGAAGCCGACATCGGCGCTGAACTGCGCATCGGCAGTACCGAACTCGCGAGCGTTGCGGAACAGCAGCCAGTCCTGCCACAGCCCAACCGCGGGCAGCGCCAGCAGCAGCGAGAACAGCAGCGCGATGCCGTAGCGAACGATGCGCAAGCGATGCCCGAACACCTCGTGGAAGCGCTCGACGTACGGATGCACGTTCGCGGGGAAATGCGTCGGTGCGGCCCGGTCAGCGATGAACAGGTTGAGGCTGGCGATCGCGGCGAACACCAGGAAGAATGCGCCGAACAGGGTCGCCTTCGCGCCCAGCACCTCCCAGAAGACGTCACTGCGTCCGAGCGCGTCGTACCACAGGTAGTCGACGTAGAACCGGGCGATCGCGCGACCGAAGATCAGCACGAACAGGAACAGCCCACCGATCGCGATCAGGATCCCGCGTCCACCGAAGCGCCGACGCGGACGATCGATCGACAGATCAGATGAGCGCCGCATTGGCGCCGAGACTAACGGTCAGCGGGCAACAACAGGCATCGGCACCCGGGGTGTGCCGGCGGGAAGCGATGCCCGGTGGGGAACGCATCGCCCACGGCGACCGCGCCACCGAGGGTGTTGTCGTCGCAGTCGGCGCACGCCACCTGAGACGGATCGACCGTCCACTCGACAGCGGCGCCCAGCTCGAGCGCGGTGAAGGCTCCGTGGCCGTACGACGCCCGGATCACGTCGTCGAGTTGCTCGTCGATGTGCTGCGTCTTCCACTCGCGATAGACCGCCCGAATCCGCTTGGTGATCGCGGTGTTGTCGCCGTTTCCATCGATCACACAGCGCTCCAGGCGCTCGCGCAGCGGGACGATCAGCCATTCGTCGAGGACCGCCTCGCCTGCCCCGACTGCCTTGTTGACATCTGCCTTCGCGATCGTTGCCACCCGCTCCGGGGTCACGAGCGACGCGCCGGCGCCGGCGGCAGCGAGCAGATCGTCGACTATCGCGCCGCGATAGCGACCGAGGTGCTCTGCCGACGGCGGCAACAGGTCGGACAACGTGCGGACTGCATCGCGTTGGCGCAACCGGTCGAGTACTTCGTTCTGTTCGTCAGCGAGCACCCGCTTGAGCTTCTTGGCGCTCGCCACGATGAGCGGCGTGAGGTCGGCCTCTCGCTGATCGAACGGAGTCGCCTCCGCGACGTCGTCATCGCCCGGCACGTCACCGCTGGAGTCGACGCAACCCTGCTGGTCGGCATCGACCTCGACATCGACCTCGCTGTCGGCGTCGGCGTCGGCGTCGGCGAGCGTCGCGTCAGCACGAAGCCGGGCGAACAGATCCACCACGACGTCGTCGCGGGCCGCGACGGGTGTCTCCTCGATCGGCGTCTCCTCGACGGTCGAGTCGTCGCCAGCGAGTGTCTCGGACGGCTCCGGCTCTGCTGGCGCGTCCTCGGGCGGCAACTCCTCGACGAGCGCTTCCTCGACGAGCACTTCCTCCACGGGATGTGCAACCTCGACCGCGGCCTCGACGGGGCGTGGGCTGTTGGGCACCATCACCGGCACGGGTCCGGTCGTCGGTGACAGGTTGACGTACTCGTCGGGCTCGCCCAGCGGCTGGAGCTCGGCGACGACCTCGACCGCGACGAGCCGGGCGCGTTCGAACGACTGCATCAGGCGATCACGTCCGTGGAGCAACTGTTCGATCTGCTCGCGGGCGAGTTCGCGCCGGCGCGCCAGCTCGCTGAGTACCCGCTCACGATATGCGCGAGCCTCGTTGACCATCTCGCGTCCCTGCTGTTTGGCCATCGACAGCTCGGCCTCGGCATCGGACGCCGCGTCGGAGCGCCGGCGCGACGCCTCGATCTCGGCCTCCTCGCGCATGCGGGCCGCCTCGTCGCTCGCCTCGCTCAGCAGTTGCGCTGCGCTCTGTTCGGCCTTCTGGCGGATCTCGGCGGCGCTCTCGCGTGCGGTGGTGAGGACCCGCGCCGTCTCCTCGCCGAGCAATCGGGTCAGGGCGAGCTCGTCCAACTGCACGGACGCGAGGTCCGGATTCGACTGTGCGGTCCGCAGCTCACGTTCGAGGAAGCGCTCGCGCTCCTGCAGGCGGCCGAGTTCGGCAGCGACCATGCGCAAGAAGTCGCGGACCTCCCCCTGATCGAATCCTCGACGGCCGGTACCGAACGCGGCATCGGCAATCGACGCCGGTGACGACGGATCGGGACGAGCGAAGGACATGGCCATGGCGCAACGCTACGCACCTGGCGTGCGCAGATGGTGGCAATCCTCGCCGGGCGAGCCGACGCGCCGGTGAGCCGATCGACCCCGGCGCTCAACTCACCGTGACGAGCGGGTCTCCGCCGAGTTCCTCGAGCACCGCAAGCGCTTCGTCGAGGGTCGCAACGGGGATGATCTCCACCTCGTTGCGGCCCGCGTCCCTCAGTCGCTGCAGCCGCTCGGGGTTGTCGAGTTCGGCCTGCGAGGCCGGCACCAGGAACACCTCGACGCCGTGTTGATGGACCGCGGAGACCTTCTGGGTGAGACCACCGATGGCGCCGACGGATCCGTCGAGCGCGATCGTGCCGGTGACCGCGACATCCTGCGGACCGGTGAGGTCGCCCGGCGACAGCTCGTCGATCATGGCGAGCGTGAAGGCAAGACCTGCCGACGGACCACCGATGTCATCGGTGCGGATGTCGACTTCGAAGGGGAGGGTGATCGCTCGAGTGTCGAACGGCACGAAGCCGATGATCGTGCGCTCGGGATCGTCGGGCGACGCCGACAGCTCGACGGTCACTTCACTCTCCCCCTCGCCTGGCCGATCGATCATCAGCTCGATCGTGTCGCCCGGCTCCTTGTCGGCCAGGACGTCGCTGAGGTCCTCGACCGACTCGAGTTCGACGCCGTCGGCCTCGAGAATCCGGTCGGCCGGGTCGATCTGCTCGTCGGACGGGAACCACTCGGCGCACTCTCCGTCGTCGGCGGGCGTCTTGCACAGGACGTCCTGAACGATCACCTCGCCAGGCGTGATCTCGACGTCGTACCCCAACGTCGTCAGCGCCACGTACTGCGCCTCCTGCTCCGCGGTCCGCATCATCTGCAGGTTGAACTCGCGACGCTGGCTCGGCGTGCGCACGCCGAACTTGTCCTCCTCGGTCAGGAAGTCGATGGCCGGGTCGTTGCGTCCGGCGAACCACGACAGCACCGACTGGCTCGGCGAGGTCACCGTGACGAAGTGGAAGTCGTTCGCAGTCTCGAAGCGCTCGACACCGTCCGGAAGTTCGCCGAATTCGATGCGATCGTTCACCGGGTCGGCCGACGCCGGCGTCAGCGCATACGGGGTCGGATCCATCTCGCCCGTTCGCTGGTTCTCCTTTTCGGACACGAGTGTGGCGGGCAGCAACGACGCCACCCCGATCACGGCGAGGATCGCGACGCCGAGTCCCGCCATCGACCACGCCCACCACCTGTTGCGCGAAGCGACCACGTCCTCGACGCTCGGTACGATGTCGGTTGTCGTGTCGGTCACGGATCTCACCACTCAGGCTGCCTGGATGGCCGGACTTGCGTTGGTCGCGCTCGTCCTGGCGGGCTGGCGCAAGAATGCCAGAGCGACCGCCCGAATCCCACGCGGCGAGCCGATTCTTCGTCGACCCTGGGAGCCCGTGCCGATCGCCGAGACCACCACTTCGCTGTACAAGCGGACGGGGCTCCTGCGCCGACTCTGGGCCGTGGTCGCCGGCTCCACGCTCGCCGTGGTGATCGGTGCGGTGCTGGCCGTCGTCATCGCGTTCGGCACCGGATGGCTGGTCATCACGCTCACCGACTTGCTGAAGCAGTGAGCGAACCCGATCTGCGAGGGGTCACGGTCGCCGGCCATACCGGCGACGTGACGACCGCTCGGGCCGGATCGACGTCGATCGACCCCGCCGTCAGGGTCGCCGCGCTCGGCGCGTTGCACCGGCTCCGTGCGCTGGACCTCGCAACCCTCACGAACGCGCTGGTCGATGCCGAC
>JBGSII010000289.1:0-12659 GCA_041742555.1 Ilumatobacteraceae bacterium | reverse complement strand
TCGCGTCGGCCCGCGTCCTGCAGCGAGCGTGGGGCTCCGTCGGCGCGGGGACCGGCGCAACAGCAGGAGGACTGCAGGGCGGTGTCGGTACGGCGAGCACGACGGTCGAGATCCCGGGACCGATGGAGCTGCACGTCCGGGTCGGCGCCGTCGCCGTCGTCAATGCCAACGGATCGGCGGTCGATCCTGACACCGCGTTGCCATGGGTCCCTGGCCGATTCGGCCTCCGCCCGCCCAACGCTCGCGATCGCTCCCGAATTCGTCGCGGCCTCACCGGGCAGGCACAGCGTCTCAACACCACGATCGGGGTCGTCGCCACATCGGCAGCGCTGTCGAAGACCGAGGTGTCGAAGATGGCCGATGTCGCTCACGACGGGCTCGCGAGGGCGATCCGTCCGGCGCATTCGATGTTCGACGGCGACACGGTCTTCGGCCTCGCCACGGGCGAGCACGACATCGGAGACCAACCAGCCGCCATGCGTTCGACGCCATCGCGCCAGAGCGCGCTCAACCTGATCCTGCGTGCCGCGGCCGATGTCTTCGCCGACGCGTGTGGGCACGCCGTGCTCGCCGCCACCACGATCGGGGACTCGCCCGCCTACGCGGACCTCTGCCCATCCGCGCTGCGCCGATCCACGAGCCGGATGTCATCAGCCGAGTAGCGTTGCGCCGTGGCACTTGCGATCGCCGATCCGGCCGAGATGCGCGCCTGGTCGGACGCCACTCGGGCGTCCGGCGAAACAATCGCTCTGGTCCCGACGATGGGCGCACTGCACCGCGGGCATCTCGAGTTGATCGAGGCGGCGTCCGAACAGGCCGAACGTGTGGTGGTCTCGATCTTCGTCAATCCGCTGCAGTTCGGTGAAGCGAGCGACTTCCAGAGCTACCCACGAACGATCGATGACGACCGGCGATCCTGCGAGGGTGCCGGTGTCGACGTCGTGTACGTGCCGGCGGCGGACGCCGTGTACCCGGATGGCTTCGCCACCACGGTGCACGTCGCCGGAGTCACCGACGGCATGGAAGGCGCATCCCGGCCCGGGCACTTCGACGGCGTCACGACCGTGGTCACCAAGCTGTTCACGGTGGTCCGACCCGACCTCGCAGTGTTCGGCGAGAAGGACTTCCAACAGCTCGCCATCGTGCGACGGATGACCGCCGATCTCGACCTCGGAGTCCGGATCGTCGGGCACCGCACCGTCCGCGAGCCCGATGGCCTCGCGCTGTCGAGCCGGAATCGCCGTCTCAGCGACGAGCAACGCGAGGCGGCGGCGTGCGTTCCACGTGCGCTCCGGGTCGGGAGCGACGCCGCGAAGGCGGACGAGTCGACCGTTCACGAGGTGCTCGATGCAGCGACGAAGGTGCTCGCCGCCGAACCACGTGCCATCGTCGACTACGTCGCGCTCGTCGACGCGACCTCCCTCCGCCCGGTCACCGAGTTCGACGTCGATCATCGAGCGCCTGGGCGCGTCAGACTCGCCATCGCCGCGCGGTTCGGCGACGTCCGGTTGATCGACAACATCGACCCGTTCGACGCCTGATCGCTCGACGCTTGATCGCTCGACGCCTCAACGCAGGCTGTCGACGAGCCCGCTCAAGACGATCAGCAACACGACGCCGTTGAACAGCGCGTGAGCCACGATCGACGGACCGATCCGGCCCAACAGCACCGTTGCGATCCCGAACGCGATCCCGACTCCTGACAGCACCAACACGAGGCCCACGTTCCCCGCTCCTCGCACCGGATCGACGTGGGCGAGCCCGAACAGCAGGCCCTGCACCACCACCACGGCGACCACCGGCATCGCGCTGCTCAGGCCACGCATCACCACCCCGCGAAAGACCATCTCCTCGACGATCGGTGCCCCGATCACCGCGGTGATCACCAGTGAGACGACATAGGTGCGATCGGCGCTGATCTCCTCGATCCCTTCGGTGTTGCCCACCAGCGGAATACCGAGGCCGACGACGACCGCTCCGATCACCACCTGCGCTGCGACCGCCCCGAGCCAGATGAGCGGTCCCCAGCCGAGGTCGGCGAGTCGGGGTGTCAGCCCGATGTCGTTGCCGAGGTCGCCCGTCCCCCACCGACGGGTCGAGTACCGACACCACCAGAGCGACGGTCCGTACCCGATCGCGGCGAGCATCACCACGTAGACGGCGACCGGCCACTCGAGACCGACGACGGCGTCGAGGACGTACTTCGACGAGATCAGCGACGCGCTGAGTACGACGATGGCACCGAGCGCGGCGCCCAACGGCAGCGTCGACGTGAACGGGCGGGGCGGCCGGGGGTTGCCCGCACCGATGGCGGTTCCAGGAATCGGTGGGGGAAGCGAGGTGCTCATCGTCGATTGGGGAGGTCAAGAAACGCGCAAGGTCGTGTCACGTGATCGGCAAGACCGCTTCAGAACGTACCGCGGTGCGCCGATACGGATTCGACCACCTGTCGTCGACCGTCGACTCCGAGCCAGGGACACCGCTGCATGACTTCGAGTTCTTCCTCCTCCGCCCGCCCGGCGAGACGAACCGCTCGAAGTTGGATCGCCGCAGTGCTGGCTCTCGCGGTGACCGCGACCGTCGTCGCCGCGCCGATGGGCACGGCGACCGCTTCCGGTCCTGCTGCGGACGACTGGCTCGGCATCGTCAACATCTACCGGGCGCAGTCCGGGCTCGCTCCGGTCGCCAACAACGCAGCCTGGTCGAACGGTGCCCGGAACCACTCGTGCTGGATGCTCCTGAACGGCATCGCCCACGACGAGGCACCGGGAACACCGGGGTACTCCACGGAGGGCGACCAGGCAGGCAACAGCGGCAACGTCGCCGTGTCGAGCAGTTCGACGGCCACGCCACGAAGCCACGTCGATCTCTGGATGACCGGCCCGTTCCATGCCATCGGGCTCCTGCGGCCCTCCTTGCAGCAGGCTGCGTTCGGGATGTGTTCGAGCCCACCGAACCCCACCAACACGCAGTGGAGGTCGGCGGCAACGCTCGACGTCGTCCGCGGAGCGATCTGGGGAGCACCCAAGCCGGCCAGCCCGGTCGTGTTCCCCGGCAACGGAGCGACCACACCGCTCACCCGCTTCATCGCCGAGTCCCCCGACCCGCGGACCTTCTGCGGCTGGGGAGCGCAGAACGTCGGTCTCCCACTGATCGCCATGATGCCGTCGAACGTCACCACGGCCACGGCCACGCTCGTCGGACCGAGTGGGCCGATTCCGACGTGTGTACTCCACAAGGCGAACACGAACGGCATTGCGAGTTCGATCCTCGGTGGCGACAACGCCATCGTCGTCGTGCCCGCCACACCGCTGGTGAAGGGCAAGTACTCGGTGGCGTTGTCCTCCAACGGGGGCGCCGCGAACTGGAGCTTCACCGTCGATCCCTCGGCACCGCTCGGCATCAACGAACCGACGCCCGGAACATCGAAGCCGCTTGCGGCCGGCGCACCGTTCCAGCCGGTCACGCCGTTCCGTTTCGCGGATTCGCGCAAGAACCAAGCGGTGGGGAAGCTTCCCGGCGGCCAGCAGATCCGCGTGAAGGTTGCCGGGACTCCCGGAGTTCCCGCTGACGCCTCGGCCGTCAGTGCGAGCTTCACGATCACGGGACCGCGCGGGGCGGGCTTCCTGACCGCCTACAACTGCCTGGGCGGCGTGCCCGCCGTCTCGACGCTGAACTACGAGCAGGGCCAGACGGTGTCGAACCAGGCGATCGTGCCGCTCGATCGCGGGGATGTGTGCCTGTTCTCGCTCGCAACCGCTGACGTCGTCATCGACATCAACGGCTACGTGGCCTCGAGCGGCACGCAGACGTTCTCCCCGGTCCAACCGAAGCGACTCCTCGATACGCGCAACACCGGCGTCCTCAGAGCCGGAACCCGCATGGTGGTCCCGATGACCGGCGCTCAGAGCCCGGTCCCTGCCGGAGCGACCGCGGTCGCAGTGAACGTCACCGCAGTACAGCCAAATTCGGACGGTTGGATCCGGGCATTCCCGTGCGACCAGAAGGAGCCCGTCACGTCCTCGGTCAGTGCGCGGTCTCGGCAGGTCATCGCCAGTTCGGTGATCGTCCCGCTCTCGGCGGACGGCACGATCTGTCTCAAGTCGCTGATGACGTCCAACGTGGTGGTCGACGTCACCGGCTGGTTCGGACCCGCCAGTGGGCTCGACTTCGTCCCGATCGTGCCGATCCGTCTCGCCGACACTCGCTCGTACAACTCGACGCTCAACCCGTGGACCCGCGGTCAGCCGGTCCGTGCGGGCACCGTCGTGGAGGTCAAGGTCGGCGGCGTGCGCGGCGTTCCGGCCGGCATCACCGGCGCGACCATCAACCTGGTTGCGGTGGGTGCGTCGAGCCCTGGGTGGCTTCGTGTGGTTCCGTGCGGATCGTCGTCGGACGTGTCGAACGTGAACTTCTCGAGCCCCGCGCCGATTGCGAACGGTGCCAACGTCCGTCTCAGTGCCGCCGGCACGATCTGTGTGGTCGGCATGTCGACCACACACTTCCTCGTGGACATCACGGGCGTCTGGACGTGAAAATCAGGCTCAGCGGTGCACGTGGTGATCGGTGACCGATGCCCGGTGACGGATGGTGTGGACGCTGTCGCCTGACAGGAACGCCCCGCGACCCAGCATCCGCCCGAACTGCCAGTTCGACAGACCGAGTTCCGGCGTGTTCAACGCGTACTGACCGTCGACCCAGCGGGTGAACCCGTTGCCGACGAACGGAGCGTCGACGGCGTCGTAGAACCGATCGAACTCGTCGGCATCGTCGGTCAGGATCGAGACGACGAAGCGCGGGCTGTAGCGATTGCACAACTCGAGGGACTCGGCGATGGAGTCGACGACGACGAGCGTGATCTCCGGCGACCGCTCCCACTCCCATTCGGTCGCCAACGCCTCGACGCCGAGCAGTGACGCGGACGGTTCGTCGGTGATCCCGGTCGCCCGGGTGATCGGCACGAGCCGCTCGAAGCGTTCTGCCGGGACGTACCCCTCGCTTCCCTCGATCACGTGCAACCGTCCGTGTGTGCCTCGTTCCGACGCCGCCTCGTCGAGTGCGTCCAGGAGGACGGGTGTCAACTCGTGGGCGCGTTCGCGCAGGACCGCGACGACGTTCAACGTATTGCAGACCTTGCGGTCGAGGGAGTGCCGGGCGGCCGACGCCAGCGAGGCCGCCGACGCGAACTGTCCTGCGACCATCCAGGCACCGCCGGTGCCGTGAAGGCTGACCGGAGTCCCCGACTGCGACGCGATCGACCCGAGTTCGGCGACCGCAGTGCCCGAGCCGCGGGCGACGGCAAGCGCGAGTCGCTGATCCGCGAAGAGGGCATGTCCGGCAGCGTGCGTCGGGGAGTCGATCAATCGGACCGTGCCATCGGGCAACCCCGATGCCCGGAGCGCCGGTGCGAGCGCGTGCTCGACGATCGCTCTCGCCGTGGCCAGCGCGTCCGAGCCGATGCGGAACACGACCGTATTGCCCGTGCGAACGACCCCGCACGCGTCGGCGAAGACGTTCGGGCGGCCTTCGAAGACGAACCCGACGACACCGAGCGGCGCTCGACGCGCTTCGACCGACCAGGACGCGTGATCGATCCGATCGATCACGCCGTACCGTCGACTCGGCGAGTCCCGCCAGCCGCGCAGCCCACCCACCATGTCGGAACGCATGCGCTCGTCGAGGATCAACCGTGTGGTCGAGCGACCTCGGGCAGCAGCCGATGCAACGTCCGCGGCGTTCGCGTCGGCGATCGCCGTGAACCATTCGTCGTCGTCGAGCCGTGCTGCGAAGCGATCGAAGAAGTCGCTGATCTGGTCCTCGGAGACGGACGCAAGTTCGCCGAAGGCGGCCGTGGCGTCATCGACGGCCTTCGCGACGAGCGCGCCGACAGCGACTGGGATCAGAAGCAGTGATCCACTCGACTGGACGACGATCAGTCGATCGCCGAGAGCGAACCGCTCGGCCAGGTCGTGCGGGACGACGACCACTCGATCACCGCCGAAGGGAATCTCCTGTCCTGCGGTCAGCCCGCTGAACGCTCGTACCTCGGGCTGCGACGACACGGCGTTAGCGTAGGCACGTGTCCACGTCTCCGCTCTACTTCCGCCAGTTGCTGTCCGGACGCGACTTCGCCGTCGGTGACCCCCTCGCCTCGCAGATGGTGAACTTCGTCTACGCCGTCGGCGACCGCCGCACCGGTGAGTGCGTGCTCGTCGATCCGGCATACGCCGTCAAGGAACTCGTCGACATCGTCGGATCCGACGGGATGAACGTCACCGGTGCACTCGCCACGCACTATCACCCGGACCACGTCGGCGGCTCGATGATGGGCCACTCGATCGAAGGGATCGTCGAGTTGCTCGATCACGTCGACTGCCCGATCCACGTCCAGCACGACGAGGTCGAGTGGGTGACGAAGTCGACCACCGTCACTGCCGACCACCTCGTCGGTCACAACTCGGGCGACGTCGTCGCCGTCGGCGGCATCGAGATCTCGCTGGTGCACACACCCGGTCACACACCCGGGAGTCAGTGCTTCTTCGTCGAGGACCGCCTGATCGCCGGCGACACGTTGTTCCTGGAAGGCTGCGGCCGCACCGATCTGCCGGGCTCCGACCCGGTCAAGATGTTCGAGAGCCTCCGTCGACTCGCCGAGGTGCCCGACAACACCATCTTGTTCCCCGGTCACCGATACTCGATCGCCAGCAGCGCCACCATGGACGTCGTCAAACAGACCAACTTCGTCTTTCAATGAGCGGCTCGACGATGTGCCGGGCACATCGTGGACCTCAGCAGTCGGACTTCGCGGGGATGACGATCTCGAGGCCGACGAAGAAGGCGCCATAGCCGGAGGTGTTGGCGTTCGCAGCGTTCAACGCATCGACGGTGACGTCGAACTTCGAGGCGACCTTGCCCGGGTAGTCGCCCTCGGCGATCGTGTAGGTGCCCTGATCGCAGTTGTCTCCCGCATCAGGGATGGTCTCGGTCGGCGTCGTTGCGGCGGACCCTTCGTCCGTCGACGCTTCCTCACCGGTGTCGGTCGCTGCGGTCCCGGCGACCGACACCGACTTGGCTCCCGGCGGGATGAGGATCACGGTGCCGGGGAAGGGGAACTGGCTTGCATCGGTCCATTCGTTGACGGCGAGCAGATCCTCGAGCGTCACGCCGAAGCGGGTGACCAGTACGTAGGGAGCGTCACCGGACTGCACGGTGTATTCCTGCGTGCCATCGACGACGGCGTCGGGATCGACGGCGGTGTCGGTCGGCTCGGTCGTGGCCGGCGGACGCACGACGAACGCGGTGGAGGCAGCGCTGAGATCGAGGGTCGACTGGGTGGCACCGGATTCGCCGCCGCCACATGACGACAAGACGATCGCGCCGATCAGCGCCGGAGCCGCGAGCACACCGAGTCGGCGTGTTCCGGCCGAGAAACTTGACGATTGCATGACGCAGAGTGTAGGGCTTCGGCCCATGCGCTTGCCGTCAGCGCCACCGAGTGTCACATGAGTGGACGATCAGCTGGCTTCACCGGCGACGGAAGCCGGGTCTCCCCCATCAGGTAGGCGTCGACGCCCGCGGCACACGCACGGCCCTCGGCGATCGCCCAGACGATCAGGCTCTGTCCCCGCCCCATGTCGCCGGCGACGAACAGCCCGTGCTGATTGGTCATGTACCGTCCGTCGCGCGCCACGTTGCCGCGGGCGTCGAACTCGACGTCGAGCGAGTCGAGCCACGAGCCCTTCTCCGGCCCGACGAAACCGAGGGCGAGGAACACGAAGTCGGCCGGGATCTCGTGATCGGTGCCGTCGACCTTGACGAAGGCTCCGTCGACCAGTTCGACCTCGTGGAGGCGCAGGGCTCGAACCCGACCGTCGTCGTCGCCGAGGAACTGTTCCGTGTTGACGCTGTACAGCCGTTCACCGCCCTCCTCGTGGGCTGAGGTGACCTTGTAGGTCATCGCGAACTGCGGCCATGGGTTGCTCTCGCCACGGTGGTCCGGCGGCTTGGGAAGGATCTCGAGTTGGGTCACCGATGCCGCGCCTTGACGATGTGCGGTGCCGAGACAGTCGGCTCCGGTGTCACCGCCGCCGATGATCACGACGTGCTTGCCGTTGACGTCGATCGGTGACTGGGCGAGGTCGCCGAGCTGCACCCGGTTCGCGTACGGGAGGTATTCCATCGCCTGGTGGATGCCGGCGAGCTCGCGCCCGGGAATCGGCAGGTCTCGCCAAGCCGTTGCACCGCACGCCAACACCACGGCGTCGTGGGACGCTCGCAGCACTTCGATGTCGACGTTCTCGCCGACGACGGCATTGGTGCGGAACTCGGTTCCCTCCGCCTCCATCTGGGCGACCCGACGATCGATGTGCCGCTTCTCCATCTTGAACTCGGGGATGCCGTAGCGCAGCAGTCCACCGATCCGGTCGGCACGCTCGAGCACGACGACGTCATGGCCGGCGCGCGTGAGCTGTTGCGCAACGGCGAGACCGGCCGGACCCGACCCGATCACGGCGACACGTTTGCCGGTCCGGACCGCCGGAACATGCGGCGTCACCCATCCTTCGTCCCAGGCGCGGTCGATGATCTCCACCTCGACCTGCTTGATGGCAACCGGATTCTGGTTGATGCCGAGCACGCAGGCGGACTCGCACGGTGCCGGACAGAGCCGACCGGTGAACTCCGGGAAGTTGTTGGTCGCATGGAGGCGTTCGATCGCGTCCTGCCAGTGGTCGCGGTAGACGAGATCGTTCCAGTCCGGGATCAGGTTGCCGAGTGGACACCCGTTGTTGCAGAACGGGATCCCGCAATCCATGCACCGACCCGCCTGGTGCCGGAGCTCGTGCTCGTCGAAGTCCTCGTAGACCTCCTTCCAGTCACGCAGGCGCACGGGAACGGGACGCCGTGCCGGCGTCTGGCGTTCCCACTTCAGAAATCCGGTCGGTTCGCCCATCAGCCCCTCGCTGCTTCCATGATCCTGTCGACGGTGTCCGTCTCGTCGAGGCCGGCCGCGGAGGACTCCGCGATCACTGTCAGCACTCGCTGATAGTCCTTCGGCATCACCTTGCGGAACGATCCGACAGCCTCGTCCCAGCGCCCGAGGATCCGATCGGCGATCGCCGATCCGGTCAGGGCACGGTGCCGACGGATCGTGTCGTCGAGGAACGACACGTCGTCCTCGCCGAGCGGTTGGAGTTCGACCATCTCGTAGTTGACCTTGCTCGGGAAGACCTCGTCGGGGTCGTACACGTATGCGATTCCGCCGGACATCCCGGCTCCGAAGTTGCGGCCGGTCGGCCCGAGCACCACGACGCGTCCTCCGGTCATGTACTCGCAACCGTGATCGCCCACGCCTTCGCTGAGCGCCGTCGCACCCGAGTTACGAACGCAGAAACGTTCGCCGACGATGCCGCGCAAGAAGATCTCGCCACCCGTCGCTCCGTAGCCGATGACGTTGCCGGCGACGATCTGATCCTCGGCGACGAAGGTCGAGAACGGATGCGGATGCACGATGATCCGGCCTCCTGACAGCCCCTTGCCGACATAGTCGTTGGCGTCACCGACGAGCCGGATCTGGATGCCCGCGGGCATGAATGCTCCCAGGCTCTGGCCTGCGGAACCGGTGAGGGTGATGTCGATCGTCCCGTCGGGCAGCCCGGCACCCTTCCACTTCTTGGTGACCTCGTGGCCGAGCAGCGTCCCGACCGTGCGGTTCACGTTGCGGACGGCAAGATCGATCGACACGTGGTGCCCATCCTCGATCGCCGGTCGGGCGAGCTCGATCAGCTGCTGGTCGAGCGCCTGGTCGAGCCCGTGGTCCTGGCCGACGCTCTGGATCAGCGTCTGGCCGTACGGGTTCTCCGGCACCGCCAGGATCGGGCTGATGTCGAGCCCCGAGGCCTTCCAGTGGGCGATCGCGCGACGGGCGTCGAGCGCCTCGACGTGACCGATCATCTCGTCCATCGTGCGGAATCCGAGTTCCGCCATCAACTCACGCACTTCGGTCGCGATGTACTCGAAGAACGTCTCGACGAACTCCGGCTTGCCGCTGTACCGCGCTCTGAGCTCGGGATTCTGTGTGGCGACACCGACCGGGCAGGTGTCGAGGTGACAGACGCGCATCATGATGCACCCGGACACGACGAGCGGCGCCGTGGCGAAGCCGTACTCCTCCGCACCGAGCAACGCGGCGATCACGACGTCGCGGCCGGTCTTCATCTGGCCGTCGGTCTGTACGACGATGCGGTCGCGCAGCCCGTTGAGCAGCAGCGTCTGCTGTGTCTCGGCCAAGCCGAGTTCCCACGGGCCACCCGCGTGTTTCAGTGAGGTGAGTGGGCTGGCGCCGGTTCCACCGTCGTGACCCGAGATGAGCACGACGTCGGCCTTGGCCTTCGACACACCGGCGGCAACGGTCCCGACCCCGCTCTCGGCGACGAGCTTCACGTGGACTCGCGCGGAGGGGTTGGCGTTCTTCAGGTCGTGGATCAGCTGCTTGAGATCCTCGATCGAGTAGATGTCGTGATGTGGCGGCGGGCTGATGAGGCCGACGCCGGGCGTCGAGTGTCGCGTCGCCGCGATCCATGGGTACACCTTGTGTCCCGGCAGCTGACCGCCCTCGCCCGGCTTTGCGCCCTGGGCCATCTTGATCTGGAGGTCGTCGGCATTGGTCAGGTATTCCGAGGTGACGCCGAACCGTCCGGAAGCCACCTGTTTGATCGCCGAGCGCCGCTCGGGGTCGTACAGCCGATCGACGTCCTCGCCTCCTTCGCCGGTGTTCGACTTCGCGCCGAGGTGGTTCATGGCGACCGCAAGGGTCTCGTGCGCCTCCGCCGAGATCGAGCCGTAGCTCATCGCGCCCGTCGAGAACCGCTTGACGATCTCGCTCAGCGGTTCGACGTCCTCGATGGGCACCGCCGGACGGTCCGAGGCGAACTCGAACAGCCCCCGCAGCGTCATCAGCTTCTCGGATTGGTCGTCGACCCTCGAGGTGTACTCCTTGAAGATGTCGTACCGCTTGGCACGTGTGGCGTGCTGCAACTTGAACACCGTCTCGGGGTTGAACAGGTGCAGTTCGCCTTCGCGGCGCCACTGGTACTCGCCACCCAACTCGAGTCGTCGGTGGGCACGCTCCTCGGGCCGGCTCGGATTGGCCATCGCGTGGCGGGCGGCCACCTCGGCGGCGATCTGGTCGAGACCGATCCCGCCGAGTTGGGAGACCGTGCCGGTGAAGTAGGCGTCGACGACCGTCTTGCCGAGACCGATCGCCTCGAAGATCTGCGCACCGGTGTACGACGCGACCGTCGAGACACCCATCTTCGACATGACCTTCAAGACGCCCTTGCCACACGCCTTGATGTAGTTCTTGACCGCCTTGCTCGGTTCCATGGAACCGAGGCCGTGCATGTCGTGTGCGATCAGGTCCTCGATCGACTCGAACGCCAGGTACGGATTGATCGCACCGGCGCCGTATCCGATGAGCAGGGCCATGTGGTGAACCTCGCGAGCGTCGCCCGCCTCGACGATCAGGCCGGCCATGGTGCGCTGCTTGGTGCGCACGAGGTGGTGATGGACCGCCGCGGTGAGCAGCAGCGACGGGATCGGAGCATCGACGGTGTCGGCGTTGCGATCGGACAGCACGATGATGCGGGCGCCGTGGTCGATGGCGTCGGACGCCTGGGCACAGACGCGGTCGAGCGCGGTGCGCAGTCCATCACCGCCGTCGGCGACGCGGTACAACCCGGAGATCACCTTGGCCTGCAGTCCGGGGCGAGTGCCGTCGTCGTTGATGTGGATGATCTTGGCGAGTTCGTCGTTGTCGATGATCGGATACGGCAACGACAGCTGGCGGCAGCTGTGCGGACCCGGATCGAGCAGGTTGGCCTCGGGTCCGACCGACGAGGAGACGGCCGTGACGACCTCCTCGCGAATGGCGTCGAGCGGCGGGTTGGTCACCTGGGCGAACAACTGCTTGAAGTAGTCGAACAGCAGGCGTGGTCGTTCCGACAGCACGGCCAGTGGGGTGTCGGTGCCCATCGATCCGAGTGCCTCTCCCCCGCTCGTGGCCATCGGGGTGATCAGGATCTTCAGCTCCTCGTGGGTGTAGCCGAACATCTGCTGGCGGCGCAGGACGCTGTCGTGGCTGAAGACGATGTGCTCGCGCTCGGGAAGATCGGCGAGTGCGACCATGCCCTCCGAGAGCCACTCGCCGTAGGGATGCAGCGAGGCGAGTTGCGACTTGATCTCGTCGTCGCTCACGATCCGGCCCTGTCCGGTGTCGATCAGGAACATCTTGCCTGGCTGGAGGCGTCCCTTCGCAACGATCTTCGACGGGTCGACGTCGATGACGCCGACTTCCGAGGCCATCACGACGAGGTCGTCGTCGGTCACCCAGTACCGGCTGGGCCTGAGACCGTTGCGGTCGAGGACTGCACCGATGACCTCACCATCTGTGAACGCAACACTGGCGGGCCCGTCCCAGGGCTCCATCATCGCTGCGTGGAACCGGTAGAAGTCGCGCTGCTCCTGCGACATCGTCTCGTGGTTCTCCCACGCCTCGGGAATCATCATGAGCACGGCATGGTGGATCGGATATCCGCCGAGGTGCAGCACTTCGAGCACCTCGTCGAACCGGGCAGTGTCGGACGAGCCGGGGGTGCAGACCG
>JBGSII010000288.1:0-21998 GCA_041742555.1 Ilumatobacteraceae bacterium | reverse complement strand
TGTTCAAGCCCTGCAAGTTCTGGCAGGCCTACGGGCTCACCGAGACCACGGGAGCCGTCGTCAATCTGTCGCCGCAGGACCACGACACGACGGGCCCGAACCGGCATCGACTGCGGTCGTGCGGCCTTCCCGGCCCGGGCGTCGAGATCCGCATCGCCGGCGACGACGGCCAGGAGTGCGAGGTCGGCGAAGTCGGCGAGATCTGGATCCGGTCGGGTCAGGTGATGAAGGGCTACTGGAAGCAGCCCGAGGAGACCGAGAAGGCGATCACCACCGACGGGTGGTTCAAGTCCGGTGACGCCGGATATCTCGACGCCGACGGCTACCTCTACATCCACGACCGGGTGAAGGACATGATCGTTTCTGGCGGCGAGAACGTGTACCCGGCCGAAGTCGAGAACGTGCTGATGGGCCACCCCGCGATCGCGGACGTGGCGGTGATCGGTGTCCCGCACGAGAAGTGGGGCGAGACCGCGAAGGCGATCGTCGTCAAGGCGCCGGGCGCCGAGGTGACCGAGGCCGAGATCATCGCCTACGCCAAGGAGCGCTTGGCGACGTTCAAGTGTCCGACGAGCGTCGACTGGGCCGACATGCTGCCGCGCAACCCGAGCGGGAAGGTCCTCAAGAAGGATTTGCGAGAGCCGTACTGGGAGGGCCGCGACCGGCGGGTCGGCTGAACGCCATGCCCGGGCTGACGAGCGACGAACTGGCAGCATTCCTCGACGAGCCGGGCCACCTGCTGCGACTCGGGACCACCGGGATCGACGGGTTGCCTCGGGTGGTTCCGATCTGGTTCATCCACCTCGACGGAGCGATCTGGTTCACGCCACGTGCTCGGTCGGCGTGGCTCGCCGACCTTCGGGAGAGCCCGGGCGTCTGCGCGACGATCGACGAATCGGAGCACCCGATGCGCAAGCTGATCGCGCGGGGCACGGCCGAGATGGTCCACGATCTCGGAGCCGACGACGAGTGGCGCGACGTCTACCGCTCGATCGCCTGTCGGTACACACCCGAACGGTTCGCCGACGCCTACTTGGCCGACACGATCGAGGAACCGCGGGCGCTGTTCCGACTGGTGCTCGCCGACTCGGACGTGTCCACGTGGCGGATGCCGATCGTCGAGCGTGGCGAGAACCCGCTGGCGGTGTGGTCGAGGCAGTACTACCACCGCTCCTGACGGTCGCCGGGCGGGCTAGACGAGGGCCAGGATCGAGCTCGTCGCCGTGTAGACGGCGACCACCACCAGCAGGATCACGAACCACTTCTGGAGGAAACTCGGATCGCGGGTACTGGCCAGGCGACTTCCCACGAACACGCCGATGAGGCTCGCGATCGTGAACGGGATCACGGTCGCCCACTCGATCGAGCCCGAGGGAAGCCGCGTCGCGAGTGCCACCGTCGAGTTGACCGCGATCACGATCAGCGAGGTGCCGACGGCGTCCGGCATCGAGAAGCCCAGCGCGAGCACCAGTGCCGGCACGATGACGAAGCCGCCGCCGACGCCGAAGAACCCGGTCAGCAGCCCGATGAACGAGCCGGCGAGCACCACCTTCAGCGCGGTCGACAGATCGAGATGGATTGGGGACGAATCACCCGGATCGGTGCGGAGCTGTTCGGGGGAGCCGGCCGCTGCGCCAACTGATCGAACCGGTGGCGGAGCTGCTTGCCGTTGGAGCCGGCGCCACATCGCGTAGGCGGCGACGAGCATCAGCATCGAGAAGGCCAGCAGCAGGACGTCGGCGTCGACCGCCTCGTTCCAGACTGAGCCCAACAGCGATCCGCCGATGCCGGCCAGGCCGAACACCGTGCCTGCTGCCACGCGGACATGCCCGGCGCGCCAATGGGGGATGATGCCGATCAGCGCGGTGATGGTGACGAGCACGAGCGAGGTCGTCGTCGCACTCTTCGGGTCCTGACCCGCGGCGTAGACCAGTGCGGGCACCGCGAGAATCGAACCGCCACCACCGAGCGCGCCGAGCGACAACCCGATCAGGAAGCCGAGCGGCGAGGCCAACAGTGAGCGCATACCTCCACAATACCCCAGGGGGTACTATTCCCACCCGAAACATGCGCACACCGTTGCGCCCAGCGGCGCGGATCTGCGCACGTTTCGGACTCGAGTGGAGCGATCCGGCGAGATCGTTCGCTCGTGAACCGGCGATAGCGTGGCTCGTCGTGTCCCCCCACGACCAGACCCTTCTCGACGACCCGACGGGTGTCGACCACGCCGCCGCCGATCAGGCGAGCGTGCGCCATCGCGCCGACATCCGCAACCTCGCGATCGTTGCCCATGTCGACCATGGCAAGACCACGCTCGTCGACGCGATGCTGCACCAGTCCGGGGCGTTTCGTTCGAACGAGGAAGTGGCCGAACGGGTGATGGACTCCGGCGACCTCGAGCGTGAGAAGGGCATCACGATCCTGGCCAAGAACACGTCCCTGGTCTGGCACGATCCGCGCACCGCCGACGACATCACCTTGAACATCGTCGACACGCCCGGACACGCCGACTTCGGCGGCGAGGTCGAGCGAGCGCTGACCATGGTCGACGGCATCGTGTTGCTCGTCGATGCCGCAGAGGGGCCGCTGCCCCAGACGCGGTTCGTGCTGCGCAAGGCGCTCGCTCGCAACCTTCCCGTGATCCTGGTCATCAACAAGGTCGACCGAGCCGATGCACGAACCACCGAGGTCATCGACGAGGTGTACGAGCTGTTCTTCGACCTCGACGCGAAAGAACATCAGGTCGAGTTCCCGATCGTCTACTGCTCGGGTCGCGATGGCTGGGCAACGCTCGATCTCGACGAGGCGCACCGCATCATCGCCGAGGGCAAGGGCGACAAGGATCTCGCCGAACTCGTCGAGATCCTCCTCGACCACATCCCATCGCCGACCTATCACGAGGGAGCGCCGCTCCAGGCGTGGGTCACGAACCTCGACGCCTCGCCGTACCTCGGCCGCCTGGCGCTGCTGCGAATCATGGAGGGCGAGATCAGAAAGGGCCAGTCGGTCGCGTGGTGCAAACGCGACGGCACCGTGGGCCGGGCCAAGATCGCCGAGTTGTTCCTCACCGAACACCTCACTCGCGTTCCGGTGGACGGGGCCCGCCAGGGCGATCTGGTTGCCGTCGCCGGCATCGAGGACATCTACATCGGTGAGACGCTGGCCGATCCCGAGAACCCGATCGCACTGCCCGTGATCACCGTCGACGAGCCGGCGCTGTCGATGACGATCGGTATCAACACCTCGCCGCTCGCTGGCCGCGAGGGCAAGAAGCTCACCGCCCGCCTCGTGAAGAACCGTCTCGACGCTGAACTCGTCGGCAACGTGAGCATCCGTGTGCTGCCCACGGAGCGGCCGGACGCCTGGGAGGTGCAGGCCCGTGGCGAGCTGCAGCTGGCGATCCTCGTCGAACAGATGCGCCGCGAGGGCTTCGAGCTCACCGTCGGCAAGCCGGTCGTGCTCACCCGCGAGATCGACGGCAAGGTCCACGAGCCCGTCGAACGCGTCACGATCGAC
Organism: Ilumatobacteraceae bacterium; assembly: GCA_041742555.1. Classification (GTDB taxonomy): domain Bacteria; phylum Actinomycetota; class Acidimicrobiia; order Acidimicrobiales; family Ilumatobacteraceae; genus Sva-07. The sequence goes on along the minus strand of JBGSII010000288.1, from coordinate 18,482 downwards.
GTCCCGCAGGAGCATTTGGGTGCGGTGACGCAGCTGCTCGCCGGTCGCAAGGGCCGGATGCAGAACATGGGTGGTTCGGACTGGATCCGTCTCGACTACCTCGTGCCGGCCCGGGGGCTGATCGGGTTCCGCACGGAGTTCCTCACCGAGACCCGCGGCACCGGCGTGATCAGCCACACCTTCGAGGGCTACGAGCCCTGGGCCGGCGAGATTCGTTCCCGCCAGTCCGGTGTGCTCGTCGCCGACCGTATCGGGCCGGCGACCACCTACGCCATGATGAACCTGCAGGATCGTGCAGCGATGATGGTCGGCCCGGGCACCGAGGTCTACTGCGGCATGATCGTCGGCGAGAACTCCCGTGCGGGCGACATGGACGTCAACATCTGCCGCGAGAAGAAGATGACGAACGTCCGCGCCGCTTCTGCCGACGAGACCGTCAAGCTCACCCCGCACAAGGTGCTCTCACTCGAGGGTGCGCTCGAGTTCATCGCCGACGACGAGTGCGTCGAGGTCACCCCGCAGAACATCCGCCTGCGCAAGGCCGACCTCGATCCGACCAACCGCGCCCGCGAGGCCAAGCGCCGCAGCCAGTCCGCCTGAGGTGTTACATCTGGGGTCAGACCCCAGATGTAACACCTACGGTCCCACGGTGTAGGAGGCGTCGGGTTCGTGGAGGTCGATCGCGGTGTTGTCTCGCGCGTGCAAGCCGGTTGCTTCCCAGGCGAGCACACCGATGCGGCACCGTTCCCAACGGTTGCCGCTGACCTGGGTGTCGGAGGCACCCCACTCGACGATGCAGCCGCTGTCGCCGTCACACACCGCGTTGCCGTCGATGACCGCCTGCGTGCCGCCGTCGATGTCGATGCCGCGCATCGTGTGATCCACGAAGTTGCCGTACACGTGGGCGCCTTCGGTCTGTTCGAGATGGATACCCCACCAGCGCGCGACGATGTTGTTGCCGCGAACGATCGTGCCCGTCGTGTTGCTCGCTCGAATGCCGCACAGATGGTCGCGGAACTCGCACGAGTCGACCTCGTGGCCGCCTCCCCCGATCAGGTGTACGCCGACGTCCCAACGCATCCCTCGGAATTGCGATCGTGACACGGTGAGGCGGTCAGCGCCCTCCGCGACGACGCCGGCTGCTGCGGTTGCGCGGATCACGACGTCATCGGCGCGGACGATGACGTTGCCGTCGACGCGGCAGCCGAGCAACGTGGCGTACGGGCCGATGACCTCCACCACCGGGCACGGGAACCAGGCCACGCGACTCGGCCCGCCCCGCACGCTGAGGTGTTCGAGACGGGCGTTGCGCTCGAGCACCACGGCGGTGGCCCCGTTGCCGTCGATGGTTGTCCTGCCAGCGCCCAGGCCGCGCACGATGACACCGGCGGGCACGGTGAGCGGACCGACGTAGGTTCCGTCGCCGAGCTGAACGATGTCGCCGGGTCGAGCGTCTCGCGCCAGGGGAGCCAGCTCGATCGGTTGGCGTGGCGTCGGCTCGAAGAGCTCGATGGGTTGGTCCACCGGTGTCAACGTCAGGCGGTACACGGCGATGTCGTCGATCCGCCCGGCGCGTGCGCGCCGTTCGAGTGCCGATCGTCCGCCCTCGACATGAAGCCCATCGGCATCATGATGAAAGCCGACGGTCGCGTCGTCACGATGGACCGCAGCCACCCGATACCTGTCCGGGACGATCGCGCCGAATCGGCCGCGTCCAGAAAGGTCGATCGCATGGAGTTGACCATCGAGGCACAGGTACCGGACCTCCGCGTCACCCCACGACTCCCAGGGGGTGGCTTCGTCGATCAGCCGCTGGTGAGCCCGAATCCAGCGACCGGCCGTCTCCAACGGCCCGCGCTGCAGCTCGGGAATCGTGCCGTCGGCGGCCGGTCCGATGTTCAACAGCAGGTGTCCGCCCTTGGCAACGACCTCGGTCAGCAGCGCCACGATGCCGGAGCCCGTCAGGTGGTGTTCGGCTCGTTCGGCGCGGTTGTGGCAGAAGCTCGAGCCGATCCCGCGACACAGCTCCCACGGCCCGTCGGTGATGTCGCCGGGTGCCTCGTACTCGAACGTTCGCACCAGTTCGGGGCCGCCGGGAGGTACATCGGCGGCCGCTGCCCACCACCGATCGTTGATCACGATGTCCGGGCTGATCGCCCGGACCCGATCGAGCAGCTCGTGGGTTCGCCAGACGTCGGGTCCGTGTCCCCAGTGCCCGTCGCCCCACAGCACGCTCGACCCGTACCGCTCGACGAGATCGATCACGTGGGGATGCAGCACCTCGTCGACGTACGCGGGATCGGGGAATCGAGCATCCCCCCAGTCGAGCAACGAGTAGTAGGTGCCGATCACGACGTCGTTGCGTTCGCAGGCCGCCGCGTACTCGGCGAGCACGTTGCGCCGCGGACCTCCGTGCAGCACGGTTCGGTCGGTGTTCGGTGCGTCCCACCACGACCAGCCGTCATGGTGCTTCGTGACGAACACGCTGTAGCCGGCGCCGGCGCTGGCGACGAGCTGGGCCCAGCTCTCGGCGTCGAAGCGTTCGTAGGTGAGCAGTGGGAGGAAGTCGTCGAAGCGCTCGATGTGCCCCCACCGGTCTCGATGATGGGCCAGGACCTCCACCATCGGGCGGGGATGCAGCATGACGTCGGCGACCGGCTCGCCGAGGTGGCTGCGATACCAGTCCGAGTACTCGCCGATCGGCGACCACGCGGGCACCGTTGCGAGGTTCGAGTGGACGAAGATGCCGAATCGCCGCTGGTTCCACCACGTCGGCATGCTCATCGGGTCGCCATTCTCGCGCACGTCGGCGGCGACAGCGAACCCGCATCGGAGGGTGGTTGCGGCAACCTCGATGTCGGGCATACTGCGGCGGTGCTGCCGACGCAATCCGCCACCGAGGTCGACCCCGAGTCGGCGGCCGTCGATCACGTCTCCTCCCTGGCGGCCAAGACCGAGCTGCTGCACGGCGAACTCCGTCGACTCCACCGTGTGGTCGTGGCGTTCAGCGGAGGTGCCGATTCGGCATTCCTCGCCGCTGTCGCGACGAGCGTCCTGGGCGCCGAACGCGTCCACGCGGTGACCGCGGTGTCGCCGTCGCTCGCCGGAGTGGAGGAGGCCGACTGCCGAGCGCTCGCTGGGGAATGGAATCTTCGGTGGACGCCGGTGGCGACCGACGAGATGGAGCGGGCGGCGTACCGGCTGAACGACACCGATCGCTGCTATCACTGCAAGGCCGAGCTGATGGAGGTCGTCGGTCCGATCGCTGCGGCCGAGGGAGCGACCGTGGTGCTCGGCGTGAACGTCGATGACCTCGGCGATCACCGTCCGGGACAGCGTGCCGCGACCGAGTCGGGCGCCGAGTTCCCGCTCGTCACCGCCGGGTTCACGAAGGCTGATGTGCGGGCGGCGTCGAAAGCGCTGGGCCTGCGTACGTGGGACAAGCCCGCTGCTGCGTGCCTTGCCAGCCGCATCCCGTACGGCACCGAGGTCTCGGTCGAGATCCTCGGTCGAGTCGGTCGCGCCGAGGCTGCGCTTCATCGGCTGGGGTTCTCCCAGGTCAGGGTCCGTCATTACGACGACACCGCTCGCATCGAGGTGGACCTGGCCGAACTCGCGACGGTGATCGCCGCGCGAGATGAGATCGTCTCGGCGGTGCACGGAGCCGGATACCGCTACGTCACCCTCGATCTCGAAGGTTTCCGTTCGGGCAACCTCAACGGTTGAACGAGCCCACATCGCGGTCCGATTGCAGCCGCTCGATCGCCTGGACGTAACGTTCGGCGCCATGAAGCTGTCGATGATGATCAACTACTCGGGCGACTTCCACGCGGACGTGGAGAAGGTCGTCGAACTCGAGAAGGCCGGGCTGGACGTGGTCTGGGTGCCCGAGGCGTACAGCTTCGACGCCGTCTCCCAGATGGGGTACCTCGCAGCGAAGACCTCGACGATCGAGATCGGTTCGGGCATCTTGAACGTGTTCTCGCGCACCGCCACGTGCATGGCGCAGACCGCTGCGGGGCTCGACTACGTGTCGAAGGGTCGCTTCATCCTCGGGCTCGGGGCGTCGGGCCCGCAGGTGATCGAGGGCTTCCACGGCGTGCCCTACGAGCAGCCGATGCCGCGCATCCGCGACTACATCAACGTGTGCCGGATGACGTGGCGCCGCGAGAAGGTCATCTACGACGGGCCGACGACGAAGATTCCCCTGCCGGAGGGCCAGGGGACCGGCCTGGCCAAGCCGCTCAAGCTGATCAACCATCCGGTGCGTGAGCACATCCCGATCTTCTGGGCGAGTCTGATGGGCCAGTCGGTCAAGAACACCGCGAAGTACGCCGACGGGTGGTTGCCGATCTTCTTCGACCCGGACAAGTTCCAGTCGGTGTGGGGCGACGATCTGAAGGCAGGAACCGCCGAGCGTGATCCCGATCTGGGCAGGCTCCAGATCTCCGCCGGCGGCATGGTGGCGATCGGCGAGGAACTCACCGGAGAGGCACAGCAGCGGATCCTCGACTTCGCCCGCCCCAACGCAGCGCTGTACATCGGTGGCATGGGCGCTCGCGACAAGAACTTCTACAACACCATCTGCCAGCGGTACGGCTATGTGAAAGAGGCCGCCGAGATCCAGGATCTCTACCTGTCCGGCAAGAAGGACGAAGCGGCCGCAGCGGTACCGGGCGAGATGCTGGCGAACTCGAACCTCGTCGGGCCGGCCGGGTACGTGAAGGAGCGCATCGCCTCGTTCAAGGAAGCCGGGGTGACGCATCTGTCGGTCAACCCGGTCGGCGGCGACATCGTCAAGACGATCGAGCAGCTCAAGTCGCTCCTCTGACGGTCCTCCCCGGCCCCGTCCCCACCCGGACCGTCAGACCATGCCGCGGAGCCACCACAGGCTGAGGGCCCAGGCGAGTCCGAGGCAGAGAAAGGCGGCGAGCGCCCAGCGCCAGGTGAGTTCGGTGATGATCTCGACCGGATCGCCGATGGTCTCGCCGAGCGACTCGGCGATCTGATCGTACGCGCTCGCGAGTTCGTCGCCGGTTCGAGCTTCGAACGCCTCGCCGCCGGTGGTCTCCGCCACGAGTTCGAGATCGGCGGGCCGGACCGGGACCGGAACGACATCGCCGCTCTCCGGATCGACGATCGTGCCCCCGTCGGTGCCGAACGCAATGGTGTAGACCGGGATCCCGGCCTCCGCCGCTTCGGTCGCCCCGTCCGCGGTCGGGCGGCCGACCGTGGTCTCCCCGTCGCTCAGCAGCACCATCACGCCGGGTGGCAATTCGGACTCGTCGTTCGGGTCGGAGGCGTTGACGAGCAGCTTCGTCCCGGCGGACAGGGCGTCACCGATTGCGGTCGACTCTGCGAGTTCGAGGTTGTCGATGCCGCGTTGCATCGTTGCCCGGTCCAGGGTCGGATCGACGTCGACGCCGACCGAGCCCGAGAAGCCGATCAGTCCGATCTCCACACCCGGGTCGACGAGGTCGACGAAGTTCCTCGCCGCTTCCTGTGCGGCCTCGAACCGACGGGGGTCCACGTCGTCGGCCATCATCGACAACGACACGTCGAACAACACGAGGATGCGTCCCTCCGTGGTGGTGTTCTCGGTGGAGCGTTCGACGGGCCGGGCGATCGCGACGACAGCGCATACCAGTCCGAGGAGCTGCAGACCGGCGACCACGTGTCGCCGCCACCGAGGACGTCTCGGCGCGACCTTGTCGAGCATGTCGACCTGGGTGAAACGCACCTGGGCGCCGCGCCGCCAGCGCAGGACCACGACGTACATCACCGCGAGGCCGGCCACCAGCAGCAGCAGCCACAGCCGACCCGGTGCCAGGAAGTCCGTGCTCATCGCCCGATCCCGTCGCCTCGTACGGCCTGCACGCGTCGTCGCTGTGTGTGTTGCACGATTGCGCCGAGCCAGTCGGCATCGGTCGACAATTCGATCACGTCGGCGCGCGATCGCCCGAGGGCATCCTTGCGGCGATTCCGTTCGTCTCGGGCCGCGGCGACGAATCGCTCCTGCACCTTTGCGGTCACTCGTACTTCGCGCGCGGCGCCCGTGGCGGGATCGACGAGTTCGACCAACCCGATCGGCGGGACATCGTGTTCTCGAGGGTCGTGCACGGTGATGGCGAGCAGGTCGTGGCGCATACTCAGCCGGGCGAGCGACGGTTGCCAATCGCCGCCCCGGAAGTCGCTGATGACCGCGACGAAGCCGCGACGCGTGGCGATGGCGCCCACGCGGTCGATCGCTCCGGCCAGGTCGGCGTTGCCGAGGCCCTCGGAGACCGGCGGTGCGCTGAGCAACGAAAGAATCGCTCGCACCTGGTTCGAACCGGAACGGGGCGGGACAACGTGGATCGACGGGCCGGCGACCAGCACGGCACCCAGGCGATTCTGGTTGCGAGCGGTGAGAAACCCGATACACGCTGCCGCGGCGGTGGCCACCTGGGCCTTGTCGTTGGCCACGGTTCCGAACTGCATCGTGGCCGACACGTCGACCACCAGCCACGCGGTGAGATCACGATCGGCGATCTGTTCGCGGACGTGTGTCTCGCGTGTGCGGGCCGTGATGTTCCAGTCGATTCGACGGACATCGTCGCCCGGTTGGTACAGCCGGGATTCACCCGGCTCGGACCCGTGTCCAGGGGTGAGCCCTTGGTAGTGGCCGTGCAGGACGCCGTCCAGTCGGCCGGTGATGGTGAGCTCCAGCGATCGGAGTAGCTCGGCCACGGTTTCCGTCGGCGGTCCGGCAGCCCACCCTTGCGTGCGCGCGGACGGGTCCCCGAAGCCGCTCGCCGCAGCAGCGGCCGAAGGCGAGACGCTCGCCGGGCCCAGCCGTGTCACGGTCAGGTACTCGGAGCGTTCGTTCCGAACGCGTCGTTCGATCCGAACGCGTTGTTCGATCCGAACGCGTTGTTCGGCTTGGGCGACACCCAGGTGGCGGGGACGGTCGCGAGGATCCGTTGCACCACGTGGTCGGTGGTGATGTCACGGGCGAGGGCGTCGTAGGTCAGCAGCAGCCGGTGCCGGAGGATCTCGGGGGCGAGGTCGAACACGTCCTGCGGCGTGCAGTACGAACGGCCCCGCATCAGCGCAAGCGCTCGGGCGCCGCGTACGAGGTTGAGCGATGCACGGGGGCTCGCGCCGAGGCCGATGACGGTCGACAGATCGCCGAGACCGAAACGTTCGGGCGCTCGTGTGCACTGCACGAGATCGACCGCGTACTGCGACACCGACCGGTCGACGAACACCATGTCGGCGCGCCGTTGGAGAGCGATCAACTCGTCGAGCGTGATCACCTGCTGCGGGATGGGTGCGCTGACGCTCATCCGGTCGATGATCGTGAGCTCCTCGTCGGCCGTCGGGTAGTCGAGAACGATCTTCATCATGAACCGGTCGCGTTGCGCGTCGGGCAGTTGGTAGACGCCCTCGGACTCGATCGGATTCTGCGTGGCAACGACGAAGAACGGCTCGGGCACCGCATGGGTGATTCCGCCGATGGTGACCTGCTGTTCGGCCATCACCTCGAGCAGGGCTGACTGCACCTTTGCCGGTGCCCGATTGATCTCGTCGGTGAGCAGGAAGTTGACGAACACTGGTCCGAACTCGACGTCGAAGGTCTCGCTGCTGCCCCGGTAGATCCGGGTGCCCGTGATGTCCGACGGAAGGAGGTCGGGGGTGAACTGGATGCGGGAGAACGTGCCGCCGACGACATCGGCCAGGGTCTCGGCCGCCAGTGTCTTGGCGAGACCGGGTACCGACTCGAGGAGGCAGTGCCCGCGACAGAGCACGCCGACCAGGAGTCGTTCGAGCAGTCGTGTCTGACCGACCATCACCTTGCGGAGTTCGAAGAAGACCTTCTCGAACGTCTCGGCGGTCTGGCGGTCGTCGTCGGGGCTCGGCGCCGCCGGGGCAAGTGGCTGGTCGGTCGCCAGCGCGTCGGGATGGTCGCTCTCGGTCATCGTCCGATGAACGGTAGCGGTGCACCGCCGATCGCAACCTGCGCCCGGGCGTCTCTCACCGACTTCTCGTAATCTGGATGGATGGCCGACTCGTCCGACTTCGAGCAGCGCCGGAACGACCCGGGCGATCCCGAAACCGCACGGATCCTCGCCGCCGAGCTCGCGGCAGGTCTCGACGTCGATCGGATCGAGGCCGAGGAGGCTGCTGCCGCTCGCCGTCTGTCGATGATCGAAGCCGGCCGGCGCAAGGGTGGAGTGCTCGGTGCGGCAGCAGCGGGCGCGATGTTGGGGCTGCGTGACATCTACGAGGGCCCACCCAGGGACGACGACGTCGTGATCGTCTCCGAGGCGCCTGGAGATCCCGGCAACATCGACATCGACGGGATCTCCGGTCGCGTTGCTGACGTCGACTTCTGGGCGCCGCCACCCGGCGACCCGCGCGCCTGACGCGTCGTGCGACCGACGAACCCGGCTGCGTGCGAAACCACGATCGCGCCGATCCTCGGTGGGATCTACCGTGACCACGTGCATCTCGCCGATCGTCTCCACGTTCCTCCGCCCTATGTCGCGCGGCCCTATCGCGGACCGAGCGATCACTCCGCGATCGCCGAAGTCCTCGGCGCCCATCGGCGCGCCCGCGGCGACACCGAGATGCCGACGGTCGCCCAGATCGACCTGACGTACGCCCATCTGCGCGACTGCGATCCGGAACTCGACATCGCGATCGTCGAGTGCGCCGGACAGGTCGTCGGCTACACACGTGCGAGCTTCGAGGACCTCGACAGCGGCACCCGGGACTGCGTGGTCTTCGGTCCCGTGGTCCCCGAGCACCTGGACCTCGGATTGTGGACGGCGATCGTCGACGCCAACGAGGAGCACATGGCCGCGTGGGCCGTCGAGGTCGATCGGGCCCAGTACCGTGCGTATGCCGATCATCCGGGACCCGGCCTGGATCCCACAGGCGAGGCAGCATGGCTCGAAGCCCGTGGCTACGTCGCCACGGAATGGGGCGCGTCGTTGGAGCGGCCACACCTCGACGACATCCCGCAACGAACGTTGCCGGACGGTGTGGAGCTGCGCGAGGTGCAGCCCGAGCAGCTGCGAGCGATTTTCGACGCCCATTGGGAAGCCTTCCGTGGCGAGTGGGACTTCCGCGAGACATCCGAGGCCGACTGGGTCGAATTCGTCGAACATCCCTACCGAGACACGACTCTCTGGAAGGTGGCGTGGGCGGGCGCCAGCGTTGTCGGACAGGTGAAGCCGTACGTCAACCACGAGGAGAACGCGTTGCGAGGTGCGCAGCGCGGATACACAGAGGACATCTCGACGCACCGTGACTGGCGCAACCGCGGCATCGCTGGAACCTTGCTCGCGTGGAGCCTGCAGGAGCTGCGAGACCGTGGTCTGACCGAAGCGGCGCTGGGCGTGGACACCAACAACCCGGGCGGCGCGTTCCAGCTCTACACGTCGCTCGGCTTCGAACTCGTCGCGTACGAGGCCGTCTACTCCAAGCCGATTCGCTGATCTGCGTCACGCCGTTGGCCCGGTCGAACCCGACCTCCACGATGTGCCTGGCACGTCGTGGAGGTCTTCCGTCGCTCAGCTTGCCCAAGCTCCTGGTTGGTGGAGGAATCGTCGGTGCCATCGACTGGGCGTGAGCACGAGCGCTCGGGGTTCGTCTTCGAACATCCACCGGGCGAAGTTCCGTCGGCCCCAGCGCCCGCTGGCGTCAACGACGCGTATGGCGCCCCGCGCCCCCCACGACGTCGTCAGGATCGAGCCGAGCGCTCGCGACATTCGATGATCGGCGTACAGGTGATGGGCCACGTCGCGCTGGTAGCGAGTTGACGCGACCGCCGGTTGCAGCGCGCCGGCGGCGAGGATCGCTTCGGCGGCGAGGCGTCCGGTGAGGAGCGCCTGGCCGATTCCTTCCCCGGTCATCACATCGGTCGCCATCGCAGCATCTCCGGCGAAGAGCACGCGCCCAGCCGTCAGCCTCGCTTCGTCGATGCGCGCTGGTATCGGCCACGCGGTGTGCCGGTCCTCGAGCTCGAACCCAGTCCCGAGGGCGTCGACGATGTGGGGGCGAGCGAGCAGCTCGCTCCAGAGCCGATTCATGTCCTGGATGCGCCGGGTGCCGTCGCGCAGCACGCCGAATCCGACGTTGGCGCGACCGTTCGGCAGCGGGAACGACCATGCGTACCCGGGTACGAGGTCGGGCTCGAACCAGACGTACAGCTGCTGCGCCGCCGGTCCCGTGACGTTGCGGGCGTACTGCCGGAATCCGTGCCACTCGCCCAGGTAGCCGGGAACGTTCGCTCCGATCGACTTGCGAACCGGACTCCACATGCCGTCGGCGGCCACCACGTAGCGGGCGTCGATGTCGATCCCCTCCGCGGTCACCGTGACGCGGTCGTCGTGCTGTTCGAGGCCCTGAAATGCTTGGCCGTCCCGGATGTCCGCGCCGAGGTCTCGTGCGATCCGCACCAACGCGTCATCGAGTTGGAGTCGCGGCGCCACCGCTGCGTAGGTCCCGGTGGACGGCAGCGGGACGAAGACCTCGCGACCGCTCGGTGAGCGAATCGCTGCGCCGTCGACCTCGAACCAGTCGGGGATCTCGCCGCGATCGAGTCCGAGGTGCTCGAGCTCACGGAGGCCGAGCGTGGTGAGCCCGTCGCCACAGCACTTGTCGCGCGGGAACGTGGCCTTGTCGATTGCGACGACGGAGCGACCGGCGCGTCGCAGCTCGATGGCTGCGGCGCTCCCCGCTGGTCCGAGCCCGACGATCACGACGTCCGTGTTCAGGTGTTCGCGTGTCGGCGCTGGGGATCGGGTGTCCACGCCCGTGAGGTTAGGGGCGTCGCCTGAACCCGCCTCGGTCGTGATCGGAGTGCTCGGACGTCATGTCGTCACGTGAGGTGTACACCGAGCCGGACCGCTCGCTTCGTGGGCCCCTGGTCCGAGCGTTGCAGACGTGTGGCGTGCACTCGACTGCGCCATCCTGCGAGCTGCACGTAGCCGTGGTCGCCGGGACACGCGGTGTAGGTCACGTCGCGGTGGCCGGAGATCGTCGAGGTCGTCACGATGGATCCGGAGCGGAACTTGTCAGAACCTCTCGACACGAACGTCGTCGTGGCGGATGGATCGGTGTCGATCTGGTACCGGTCGGCGAGATGGATCAGCAAGCGCATCAGCGAATCCTGGGCTGACGGTGTCGGTGGCTGGGTCTGGAAGTTGCCGATGAGGCAGACGAGCTGGGCGTAGCCCTGATTCCCGCCGGTTGCGTCGGCGACGACGGGCCCGGCGAGCGATCCGGCGCGGGTTTCCCAGATCGAGCCGTCCGGCCCGATCATGAAGTGGTAGCAGATGTCCGGCCATCGCTTGCCGGGGCCGGTGTGAAACGCGTAGGTCTGTCGGATCACCGCTCGTGGATCGGCCACGTTGTTGCTCGAAGCAGTGTGATGGACCAGCAGGAACTTGACGGTCTCCGGGGCGATGGCGCCCCTCGGTGGGAGATCCGCGCCCCACTCGCGACGAGGGTGGATCCGCAGCCCCGGTGCAACCTCGACGGAGGCGAGCGATGCCGTGGGCGACGGTTGCGTGAGTTCGCGCTCCTTCGGTTCGAACGCCGTCCCACAGGCCGCCAATCCGAGTGCCGCCGCTGCGCCGAACGTTCCGGTCAGCAGGTCGCGTCTCGTCCGCTGGCAATCACACACCGGCGCGACTCTACGATGCCCGTCGAGTCGGCACCGCGAGCGTGCCAATGGGAGAAGGGAACAGTCGATGAGCGCGTTGTGCGAGGGACGGGTGGCCATTGTCACGGGGGCCGGACGGGGGATCGGGCGCGAACACGCGCTCAGCCTTGCCCGACACGGAGCCAAGGTGGTCGTCAACGACCTCGGCGGCAACGTCGACGGCAGTGGTGGCGATCTGTCCCCGGCCCAGCAAGTGGTCAACGAGATCATCGACATGGGCGGTGAGGCCGTTGCCAACGGTGACAACGTCGCCGACTGGGAGGGCGCCCAGCGGATGATCAACACCGCGATCGAGACGTTCGGCGACCTGCACGCCCTGGTCAACAACGCAGGAATCCTTCGCGATCGGGTGCTCGCGAACATGACCGAGGAGGAGTGGGACGCGGTCATCAACGTGCATCTCAAAGGGACGTTCGCCCCGTCACGCTGGGCTGTCGCGTACTGGCGCGAGCAGGCCAAGGCTGGCGCACCGGTGAGCGGACGCATCGTCAACACCACCTCGGTGTCCGGCATCTACGGCAACCCCGGACAGGCCAACTACGGCGCCGCCAAAGCAGGCATCGCGGCGTTCACCAACATCGTGGCGCTCGAGGTGGCCCGCTACGGCGTCACGGTCAACGCTGTCGGCCCGGTTGCGCTCACCCGGATGACCGAAGGCCTCGGTCCGGCGCCCGAGACCGACGAGGAACGCGAGGCGCGGGCGCCGCACTGGATCGCTCCGATCGTGACGTGGCTGTGTTCGGAGGAATCGGCGGGGGTCACCGGCCGCGTGTTCGAGGCGTCCGGGCAGACGCTCGCCGTCGCCGAGGGCTGGGTTCGTGGTCCTTCGACGGCACCGGTCGACGATCCGACCAAGATCGGGCCGGTCGTCGCCGACCTGATCGCAGCGGCTCGACCGAACTCGGGGATGAACGGTGAGCCAGGCGGTTGGCCGCAGACGATGTTGAAGTCCTGACGCCCGATTCGAGAACCCGTCCACGAACGAAAGCGAGACCACGATGCCACTCAATCCCGATGCTGTCGGTTCGACCAGCGATCCCGTCGAGGTCAGCTGGACCTCCAAGGATGCGCTCCTGTACGCCGTCGGTATCGGTGCCGGCCACGAGGAACTGGCGTTCACCACCGAGAACACCAACGGTGTCGATCAATCGGTGTTCCCGACCTTCCCCGTCGTGATCGGGTGGGGACGGGGCTCGGCGATGGGCAACATCGGCACCTTCAATCCGGCGCTCCTCGTCCACGGTCAACAGGCCGTCACGCTCCATCGCCCGATCCCGGTGGCGGGCTCGGCGACGATCACGAGCGAGCTCGTGGCGATGTACGACAAGGGCAAGGCGGCGGTCGTCGTGACCGAGTCGCGAGCCACGATGGATGGCGAACCGCTATACACGAACACGTCGTCGGCGTTCATCCGCGGTGAAGGCGGTTGGGGCGGAGATCGGGGGCCGTCGGGCCCGAAGAACGTCCCGCCGGATCGGGCTCCGGATCACGTCGTGTCCTACCAGACGTCCGTCGATCAGGCATTCGTCTACCGGCTGTCGGGCGATCGCAACCCGCTGCACACCGATCCGGCGTTCGCTGCGATCGGTGGCTTCGATCGCCCGATCCTGCACGGGCTGTGCAGCTACGGCTTCACCGGCCGGGCACTGCTGCACGCGGTGTGCGGGAGCGATCCGGCGAGGTTCCATCACATCGAAGCCCGCTTCGCCGCTCCGGTGCTGCCGGGGGACACACTGACGATCTCGATGTGGTCGGACGCGGAGGGCGAGACGCTCTTCACGACGAGCGCCAGCGATCCGGCCGACAGCTCGACCGAGCGCGTCGTCATCGACCAGGGCCTCCTTCGTCACTCGTAATTCTGCGGGTTCGTCGTCCGCTGAGCTTCCTCCTCGCGCCGCGTTCGGCCCGTCGCTGGCGCGTCCCTCGCCGGCTCCGCCACGCAGGCTCGGGTCAGGCGTGGCAGACCGAGGTGAGGTGGGAGACGACGTCGGAGACCGCGACGTCCTGGCGCTCACCGGTGCGGCGGTCCTTGATCTCGATCGTCGGGTCCTCGGCATCGCCGACGCCGCGGCCGACGATCGCGATCGTCGGGATGCCGAGCAGTTCGGCGTCCTTGAACTTGACGCCGGGTGAGGGGCCGTAGCGGTCGTCGAGCAGTACGCGAAGGCCGGCGGCCTCGAGGTCGGCGGCAAGCTGCTCGCCGGCGGAAATCTGCGGGCCGTCGGCTTTGCCGGCGATCACGACGTGCACATCGGCGGGAGCGATCTCACGCGGCCACACCAATCCGATGTCGTCGTGGTTCGCCTCGGCGATCGCCGCGAGGCAGCGGGTGACACCGACGCCGTACGAACCCATCGTCGGCGTCACCGGTCGGCCGTTCTCGTCCTGCACGGTGAGTTCGAGCGCCTCCGCGTACTTGCGCCCGAGCTGGAAGATGTGACCGATCTCGATCCCTCGGGCGATCTCGACCTCCGATCCGCACGCCGGGCAGACATCGCCGTCGCGGATCTCGGCTGCCTCGATCGTGCCGTCGGCGGTGAAATCGCGCCCGGCGACGAGGTTGATCACGTGGTTGCCCGGCGCGTCGGCCCCGGTGATCCATGCCGTGCCGTCGACCACTCGCGGGTCGACGAGGTAGCGGATGCCGGAGGCGTTGTCCACACCCAGCGCCCCCGGGCCGATGTAGCCCTTGACCAGCGACGGGTATCGAGCGAAGTCCTCGTCGCCGAAGGGTTCCGGCTCGGCGGGGGCGACCTGCGCTTCGAGGCGCTTCATGTCGACCTCACGATCGCCGGGCAGGCCGACGGCCAGCGCCTCGACGGAACCATCGGGATTCCGGAGTTTCACGACGACGTTCTTCAGCGTGTCCGCCGCGGTCCAGTCCCGATCGGGGTGGCGTAGCGCCGCATCGGTATTGACGAAGTCGACGAGCGTGGCGATCGTCGGCGTGCCGGGTGTGTCGTGGACCACGGCATCGGGCAGTCCGGCGAACTCGACCGTCGGGGGAGCGGGCGTCACGACCGCCTCGACATTGGCCGCGTAGTCGCACGAGGTGCAGCGGATGAACGTGTCTTCGCCGACGTCCATCGGCGCGAGGAACTCCTCGGACGCCGATCCGCCCATCGCGCCCGACATCGCCGACACGATCACATACGGCAGCCCGAGCCGGTCGAACAGCGACACGTACGCCGCCCGGTGGGCGTCGTAGGAGGCCTGGAGACCGGACTCGTCGAGGTCGAAACTGTAGGAGTCCTTCATCACGAACTCCCGGCCGCGCAGGAGCCCGGCGCGCGGTCTCGCTTCGTCTCGGTACTTCGTCTGGATCTGGTAGATCGACAGCGGCAGGTCCTTGTACGACCCGCAGATGTCCTTCACGAGCAGGGTGAACATCTCCTCGTGCGTCGGGGCGAGGAGGAAGTCGGCGCCCTTGCGGTCCTTGAGCCGGAACAGGTTGTCGCCGTATTCGGTCCAGCGGCCGGTGGCCTCGTAGGGCTCGCGGGGCAGCAGCGCCGGGAAGTGCACCTCCTGGAACCCCGCAGCGTCCATCTCTTCGCGCACGATGCGTTCGACGTTTCGATACACGATCCAGCCGAGCGGGAGCCACGAGAAGCCGCCGGGTGCTGCGCGGCGGATGTAGCCGGCGCGCACGAGCAGGCGATGGCTCGCGACCTCGGCGTCGGCCGGATCGTCACGAAGGGTCCGCAGGAACAGGGTCGACATCCGAAGCACCCGGGCACTGTACCGAGGCCACTGGTGCAGCGGCCGACCCCGACCGCGGCACTGTCGCCTTCGGTGAGGCCGCTGCTATGATTACGGCTCCATTTGGTTCGTTACCGAAAGGCGTGGGGCTGAGCCCCACGCCTTGTTTGTTGAAAGGAGGCAGTTCGGATGAGTGCATCGACCGAGATCGATCGAGTTCACGCTCTCGTGGCACCGATCGCTGCCGACCTGCAACTGGACGTGTACGACATCGAACGGCGCGGTGGCACGGTGCGGGTCACACTCGACACACCAGCGGGATCCGAAGGTGGGATCACGCTCGACTCCCTGTCGCTCGCGACCAGGTTGATCTCACGCGAACTCGATCACGAGGATCCCATCGCCGGTCACTACACCCTCGAGGTGACGAGCCCCGGCCTCGAACGCTCGCTGAGGACGCCTGCGCACTACCGCCGTGAGGTCGGCAAGACCATCACGATTCGCCTGCGCGACCCGCAGGCCGACCCGCGACGGCTCCAGGGCGTCCTGATCGCCGCCGACGACCACGGCGCCACGTTGCTGCTCGATGACGGTGCCGAACGTACGGTGCCACTCGACGCGGTCGACAAGGCCCGCACCGTCTTCGAGTGGGGGCCGAAGCCGAAGCCCGGCAAGCAGCCCTCCCGTGGCAAGAAGTCCGCCAACTCGGCTGGCGCCGAGAACTCGACCGATGCCTCGAACCCGTCTACCTCGAACAAGGAGAAGCAAGCGTCATGAGCAACCTTGACATGAGCGAGGCCATCGGCATGCTGGCCCAGGAGAAGGGCATCTCCGAGGACACGTTGCTGCACGTCCTCGTCGACGCGCTCGCGTCGGCGTACAAGCGCCGACCCGGCGCCGCCGACGAGGTCGTCGTCGAAGTCAATCCGGAGACCATGGAGTTCTCGTTCATCGCCTACGACGTCGACGAGGACGGCAACTGGGTCAACGAGCGCGACGACACGCCGAAGAAGGACGAACTCGGGCGAATCGCCGCTCAGACCTTCCGTCAGGTGATGAGCCAGCGCATCCGCGAAGTCGAGTCCGAGCGCAAGTTCGAGGAGTACGCCAACCGCGAGGGTGACATCGTCACCGGCATCATCCAACGCACCGACGCTCGCTACACGCTGCTCGATCTCGGCAGGGTCGAGGCGTTGCTCCCCCAGGCCGAGCAGGTCCCGTTCGAGCGACCCGCGCAGGGCGACCGCCAGAAGGCCTACATCGTCGAAGTGCGCCGCACTCCGAAGGGGCCCCAGATCGTGGTGTCGCGCACGCATCCGGGCCTCATCAAGCGGTTGTTCGAACTCGAAGTTCCCGAGATCGCCGACGGCATCGTCGAGATCAAGGCATGCGCGCGGGAACCTGGCCACCGCACCAAGATCGCCGTCTGGTCGAACGACCACAACGTCGATCCGGTCGGTGCCTGCGTCGGCGCCCGCGGTGGCCGTGTCCGCATGGTGGTCAACGAGATGCGTGGCGAGAAGATCGACATCGTGCCGTTCAGCGAGGATCTCGCGGACTTCGTCGCGAAGGCGCTGTCGCCGGCGAAGGTCACTGCGGTCAACATCTCCGAGGACGGCACGGCGGCCGACGTGATCGTGCCCGACCACCAGCTCAGCCTGGCGATCGGCCGCGAGGGGCAGAACGCCCGTCTCGCTGCGCGCCTCACCGGGGTGCGTGTCGACATCCGGTCCGAGACGCAGCTCGCCGAGGGCGTCCCGGCCGGTGGTCGCGATGTCGACGTCGAGTACGCGGACGGCGAATGGCGCGCCAACGCCGAGACCGGCGAGATGGAGTGGCATGCCGCGGACGGCAGCGTCATCAGCGAGACCGACTGGCTCGCCCAGGCCGCAGCCGCCGAGACGGATGACGCCGCAGAGGGAAGCGCCAGCGACGAGCCCGCCACCATCGTGGGCGACGAGCGAGGTACGCCTGCCGAGGGAAGCGCCAGCGACGAGGCAGACGCGGCGCGAGAAGGAAGCGAAGCGGACGACGAGCCCGCTACCCAGGAGGCAAGCGCTAGCGACGAGCCCGCCACCAGCGCGGGCGACGAGCCAAGCACGCCTGCCGAGGGAAGCGCCAGCGACGAGGCAGACGCGGCGCGAGGAGAAAGCGAAGCGGACGACGAGCCCGCCGCCAGCGCGGACGACGAGCCCGCCAACCAGAACGGCGGCGACGACTGAGTGGTGCTGATCGCCCCGAACCCGTCCGCAGCTGTCTCGGTTGTCGGCAGCGACGTCCGCAGTCCCATCTCGTGCGCATCACGAGGTCGGACGTCGGCGTCGTGGTCGACGGCCCGAGCGACGGGCGGGGAGCATGGGTGTGTCGAGGCAGCGCGGTGGGTGAACTCGCCGAACCCGCATGCGTGGACGCAGCAGTGTCGAGGCGGGCGTTCGCCCGTGCGTGGCGACGCGAGGTCAGCGCGGACGACGAACGCGCAATCAACGAACTCGTCGGCCGGCGTGCCGGCGGTGACGAACACTCGGATGTGCATTGATTCCTGCATCCGCGAGGCAAAGACGACTGTGAAAGGTTGAATCGACAACGTGGCTGCGAAGAAGATCAGGATCCACGAGCTCGCGAAAGAGCTCGGGATGACGAACGCCGAGGTCATCGACCTCTGTGGAGTGCTCGGCGTCGCCGCCAAGGGCCCGTCGTCCTCGCTCGCCGAGGCGTACGCCGACATGGTCACGCGTCGCGCTCAGCGCGACGGGTTGACGCGGGACGAACAACCCGAAGAGCCGAAGCCGGCCAAGAAAGCGCCCGCCAAGAAGGCTGCTGCAAAGAAGTCGGTCGCTGACGAGGACGAAGCGCAGTCGAAGCCCGTGAAGAAGACGGCAGCGAAGCCGGCCGCAGTGAGCGTTGCCGACGAGCCCGAGGCAGCGGTTGTCGAGTCGGTGCCGGACACCGACGAAGTCACATCGCCTGGCGTCGTCGTCGAGTCGCCGGCCGATGTGTCGGCGGTGTCGACCCCCGAACCGGAAGCGCCGCCCGCAGCGGCCGAGCCGGCACCCGTCGTCGAGATCGG
>JBGSII010000287.1:0-2712 GCA_041742555.1 Ilumatobacteraceae bacterium | reverse complement strand
TGGCCGAATTGCCGCCGTCGTCGCTGCCGCATGCCGCGAGCAGGAGCCCTGCTGCGACTGCTGCGCCGACGAGCCATCGGCGAGTGGGGGTGCTGGGTGCCACGTTGTGTCCTTCCGGTTGGGCGGGCCACCCCGGAGTGGGTGGCCCGTGGACACGAGCGTGACGAACGGCAGTGAGAGCGGACTGAGGGCAACCTGAGGTGTAGCTGAAGCTCAGGGGGTGGTGGTGTGGAGCGCGCGATTCGGTGCGACCGAGAACGCGACCATGGCGCCGCCGAGGTCGCTGGTTCCGACGTGCACCGTGCCATCGTGGGCGTGGGCGACGTGCGCCACGATGGCGAGGCCGATCCCGTTGCCGGGACGGTTGCGGGCCTTCGGTGAGCGGTAGAACCGGTCGAACACGTGGATGCGCTCGTCCTCGGCGATGCCGGGGCCGTCGTCGTGCACCTCGATGACCCCGTCGAAGGCTCGAACGAGGATCGCTCCGTCGCCGCCGTACTTGATCGCGTTGTCGAGCAGATTGTGCAACGCCCGCCGCACCATTGTCGGTCGGACCGTGGCGATCGTGTCGTCGGCCTCGACGCGCACGGTCCGGCCGCTGCTGATCTGCACCTGGGCGGCGACCTCGGCGACCAGGTCGGCGAGCTCGACGTCCACGGCCGCTTCGTCGGCGTTGCGGATGTCGGTGGCGAGATCGACGAGATCGGCGACCAGCGCCGAGAGCCGCTCGGCGTCGTGCACGGCGGCGGTGAGCATCCTCGCCGTCTCGTCGTCGTGACCGCCGCGATGGTCGAGGTACTCGATCCGCCCCCGCAACGTAGTGAGCGGGGTCCGCAGTTCATGGCTGGCGTCGGCGACGAGGCGGCGCTGCTGCTCACGCCCGACCTCCAACGCGGACATCAGCCGGTTGAAGCTCTCCGCGAGCCGACCGATCTCGTCGCCGCGGTTCACCTCGACTCGTCCCGGGAGGTCGTCGAGTTCGGCCAGACGTTCGGCGGTGCCGGTCAGCTGGTCGATCGGTCGGGTGAGCCACCGACCCACGATCCAGCTCGCTGTGATGACCGCCGCAACCCCGGCGACGGTGAGCACCACCAACCGCGTGGCGAGGTTCGACAGCGCGGTGCGTTCACTCGTGACGTCACGGGCCAGCTGGATGCCGACGACGACGTTGTCGGCGGCGGCGACATCCGGGTTCGCGACGGGCACGGTCACGATCCGGTAGGCGATGCCATCGATCGTCACCGACTCCAGATGGGGATCGGCATCGTCGAGCGACGTCAGCGCAGCGTCGCTTGGTGGCCCGACGGGCGATCCGGCGACCGAGCCGTCGTCAGCGAGTACCCGGATCGTGGTCACCTCGGCGCGATCGTTGAACTCCTCGACCGTGAGATTCGGCACCTCGGCCTGCTCACGCGCCGCGGCGAGGGCAGCGCTGCCGGCCAGCGGACCTTGCGCGATCGCCGTGATCGACTCGATCTGTCGCAGCAAGTCGGCGTCGACCGACTGCCTCGACTCCGAGTCCGCCAACCACCAGGCCAGACCCGAGATGGTCGCCACCGTCACGAACCCGATCGCACCGAAGACGAGCGTCAGCCGAGCCGAGAGGCTCACGGCGCCGAGGTGGACGTGTCCACTCGGGCCGCGTAGCCGACGCCGCGCACGGTGTGGATCAGCCGAGGCCGTCCACCGGCCTCGGTCTTGCGGCGCAGCTGCGACACGAACACTTCGAGCGAGTTCGACATGTACTCCTGGTCGTAGCCCCAGATGCATTCGTGGATCGCCTCGCGGGTCAGCACGCCGGGCGAGTTCGAAACGAGCAGATGGAGGAGGTCGAATTCGAGGCGGGTGAGGTCGAGCACGTCCTCGCCGCGGGTGGAGATGCGTGTGTGCGGGTCGACGACGAGGTCGTCGATGCGACAGTCAGACGTGTCGCCGTCGACCGTGCCGCCTCGTCGACGCAGCAGTGCCCGCACCCGCGCGAGGAGTTCGTCGAGCGCGAACGGCTTGACCAGGTAGTCGTCGGCCCCGGCGTCGAGGCCGAGGACGCGGTCGTGCACGTCGTGGCGGGCGGTGAGCATCATCACCGGAGCGGTTCGGCCGCGGAGCCGGAGCCGCCGACACACATCCATGCCGTCCATTCCGGGGAGGCCCACGTCGATGATCGCCAGACCGGCATCGATCGACTGGTGGTCGCGGATCGCCGACTCTCCGTCGGCGAACGAGACGACGTGGTAGCCGTTCGCCGACAGGATCGACGAGAGCATCTCGCGCAAGGACTGGTCGTCTTCGATCACCACAACCGAGGTCACACAGCGAGTGTGGAGTCAGCGGTTAAGAGCGTCGTGAGACTTTCCTGAGCCGAGCCTGAAGCATGTACCGGTCTACTCCCCGGGGAGTAGACGAGAAGCCTCCCGGTGGCGGATTCGGCTCGGCCGCCGAACCCGCAGGATGGAGGCATGATCGAAGTCACCAACCTCACCAAGGCCTACGGCGAGACACTCGCCGTCGACGACCTCACCTTCACTGTCCGCCCCGGCATCGTGACCGGCTTCCTCGGCCCGAACGGTGCCGGCAAGTCGACCACGATGCGCATGATCCTCGGCCTCGACGCCCCGACGTCGGGCACCGCGACCGTCGACGGTCGCCCCCTTGCCGAACACCCGCTGCCGCTGCGCTCGATGGGTGCGCTGCTCGAGGCCAGGGCGGTCCATC
>JBGSII010000286.1:0-3606 GCA_041742555.1 Ilumatobacteraceae bacterium | reverse complement strand
GTGCTCTTCCGATCTGCCGGGCGCTGTTGGCGAGCGCCGCCGTCGCGGGCGGCGCCCTCATCCTCATGGCGTCGACCACCGGCGTGGGTGCGGCGTTGCTGTTGTTCGCCATGCTCGGGTCGGGCGAAACCTTCATTGCCCTCTCGGCGAGCGTCACGATCCAGCGACAGGCGCCCACCGCCGTCCTCGCCCGCGTGTTCGGAATCGTGGAGGGCGCACAGATGGCCGCAATCGCGGTCGGCGGGCTCCTGGTGACGCTGCTGGTCACCCGGTTGACGGTGTCCGCGTCGTTCGTGGCACTGGGATTCCTGGTCTTCGGCCTGGTCGGGATCGGCGTCTGGCGACTGCGCAGATCCGGCGCTGCACCTCCTGCGGTCGATGCCGAGATCATCGACCTGCTCGTCGCCGATCCGGTCTTCGCCGCGCTGCCAGCGCCGACCATGGAGCGGCTGGGCAGGACCGTGCGGCGCCAGTCTGCGCCGGCCGCCACGGCCGTCGTCAGGCAGGGCGAGGAGGGCAACCACTACTTCGTGATCGTCGACGGCGAGTTCAGCGTGACGAAGGATGGTGAGATCGTCAACCACCTCGAGTCGGGCCGATCGTTCGGCGAGGTCGCCCTGCTGCGCGACGTGCCTCGCACATCGACCGTCACGGCCATGACCGACGCCGAATTGCTGGTGATCGATCGCGCCGACTTCCTCGAGGCGGTCACCGGCCATCCCCGCAGCCACATGACCGCTCGCGCGATCGCGGATGGTCATGTGGGCCCCGTCGACTCGTGACCGCTGAACTGTGAGGGCTCGTCGGTTCAGGCGCTGCCGAGGAGGGCTGCGAGCTGTGTCGTGTAGGTCGGCAGGTCGAAGTAGTCACGCCACAGGCTGATCTGTCCCTCGTCCGTCACCTCGAAGAACCCGGCAACCGGCATCTCCAACCAGCCGTCACCGATCTGGAACCGATCGAGCCGCTCGTTGGCGACGGCGTTGCCCGACACCAACTGGCGCGACACCTGCCAGTCCACGACAGCCGCCATCGCGAGGAACCGCTCGAGTGCGGCCCGCACCGCGTCGCGACCGACGATCGGCGACATCGGGACGTTCTCGTACGACACGTCCTCGGTGACCAACGCCAACGCGGTGTCGAGGTCCTTGGCCTCGATCGCCGCGATGAACGCCGACACGACCTCGCCCGGGGTTGTCATGGTCATCCTCCTGCTCGTTCCTGCTCGTCGCGCTCGCGGTAGTCGGCGAACTGGCGATCACGATCGCTGAGCGCCGCCGACACACCCTTCTCCGCAAAGGACTTCAGGTACGCCTTCGACGGTGGTTGATGGAAACCGAGCGCCTGGATGTCCGCGGTTGCACGAATGCTCGTGCGGATCCCCATCGAATCCATCGCCCGGTGGGCGGCGCGCTTGTTGAGCGCCAGCAACTCCGGCGGGATCTTGGCGACCCGTGCAGCGATCGCGAGCACGGCATCGTCGAGCTCCTCGACGGGGTACGCCCGATTCGCGGCACCCGCTTCGACCGCCTCGATACCAGACATCGCGTCGCCGGTCAGCAGCGCCTCCATCCCGCGCCGCAGACCCATCAGCCAGGTCTGCCACTGCATGTCGGGCGGTGACATCAGGCGGACCGGCGGGTATCCGATCTGTGCGTCCTCGGCGACGTAGACGAGGTCACACGCCGCCGCGAGCTCGGTCCCGCCGGCGAGGCAGTAGCCGTGGACCTGCCCGATGATCGGCGTCGGCATGTCCCACATCTCGAACCAGTTGTTGACGACGTGGCGGCTCCACCAGCCGTCGGCCGGAGCGATCGCCCGCTCGACGTCGTGGTTCACCGAGCCGAGGTCGTATCCGGCACAGAAGGCCGGTCCGTTCCCGCGGATCACGATCACCGACACATCAGGGTCGCGGTCAGCGGCGCGAAGTGCATCGAACAGCGAACCCCGAAGGTCGTCGTTGAGCGCGTTGCGTTTGTCCGGCCGGTTGAGCGTCAGGCGCCGCACCTTGGGCAGCGGATCGTCGACGAGGAGCACGGGCTCGTTCTGTGACTGTGTCATCATCCGTCGACGGTAGGCACGCGCGGCCCCTCGATGATGCACCGAGCTGATCAGGACAGCAGCAACTCGGCGCCCGACCGTGAGCCTGCGCCGCACGGCGATGCTGGTGATGTCCACCGTTGCGCTGATCCTGTCCCTGGGTGCTGCCGGCAACCTGCCATCACAGCCAACGTCGTCGGCCCCATCGGAGCAACCCGAGACCGTCGGTGGGGACCGCACGGGGATCGGCTGATCGAGGCGCGCGAGGAGCGCTCGCTATCGTCGTGGCGGTGACAGTGACCGATGGGCGGGAACGCGGCGTCGACGACCGACGCAATCGTCGGGCCGGGCTCGTGGCCGGCGTCGTCGTCGCGGTGGGCACGATCATCCTGTTGTCGCTCGACACCGAGGGTCCACTCACACCGCTGAAGGCGATCATCCTCGGTGCAGTCGAGGGCTTCACCGAGTATCTCCCGGTCTCGTCGACCGGCCATCTGCTCGTCACGCAACGCCTCCTGGGGCTGGGTGAAGGCGACGGTAAAGCTGCTGCCGACACCTATGCGATCGCCATCCAGATCGGAGCGATCCTCGCGGTGGTCGTGCTGTATTGGCGTCGGCTCGGCCAGCTCGCGTCCGGAGTGATCGGCCGCGACACCGACGGCCGTCGGCTGCTCGTCCGGCTCCTGATCGCCTTTCTCCCAGCGGCACTGGTCGGGCTGATCCTCGGTGACACGATCAAGGAGCAGCTCTTCGGACCGTGGCCCGTCGTCGCGGCATGGTTGGCGGGCGGCATGTTCCTCGTCTGGTGGAACCCGCGCCCGGGCAGCATCGAGCTGACGTCGCTCACGACGCGACACGCCGCGATCATCGGCGCAGCTCAGATCCTGGCCCTCTGGCCGGGGATGAGCCGCAGTCTCGTCACGATCGCCGCCGCACTGGCGATCGGGGCGAGCATGGCCGCCGCCGTCGAGTTCAGCTTCCTGCTCGGCCTGGCGACGCTCACCGCAGCGACGATGTTCGACTTGCTGAAGGACGGCCAGACCCTGCTCGACGACTACGGCTGGCGGACACCGCTGCTTGGTGCGGTCATCGCCTTCATCACCGCAGTGATCGCCGTGCGTTGGTTGGTGTCGTTCCTCCGGACGCGACCGCTGTCGATCTTCGGCTGGTACCGCATCGGCATCGCGCTGGGCACTGCGGGGTTGATCGCTGTCGGCGCGATCTGAAGCTGAGCACTTCGGGAGCGACCGGAGCAGATCCGAACTCGGCACCGAACTCTGACGCCTGAGAGGAATCAGAGGGCCTGCGTGAGCGAGGCCCACTCGTCGAGCTGTCGGAGGGAGTCGTCGCGATGGTGACTCGGGAGCGTGAGCACCGCTCGGTGGACACCCTCGGCGAACAGGTTCGTGAGGCCGGCCGGGTCCGTCGTCGCACCGAACACGCTGACGTCGATCTCGGTGCGGTCGCGGCCGACCCGGTCGCACGCCTCGTCGAGTCGACGGAGCCGATCGGCGATGCTCGACCGGGCACTGATCGGCAGCCAGCCATCAGCCCATTCGGCGACGTGGC
>JBGSII010000285.1:0-2107 GCA_041742555.1 Ilumatobacteraceae bacterium | reverse complement strand
GTCGAGTGCGTCGCGACGGTTCGGCGGCTGCGCGGTGCCGACGGGCCGTTCGATGCGTGCTTCATCGACCGCAGCCCCGCCGACGCCGACGCCGCAACCGCTGACAAGCTCGGTCGTCTCGTCGAGGGCGGAATGACGTGGTGGATCGACTCGCTCGACGACCCTGCGGTCCCGTTCGAACGACACCTCGCGCGGGTGGTCGCCGGCCCTCCGATCTGACACGCACATCTGATCCACGGGTACGGTGGGCGGCGCCATGGCATACCGCTACCTCTGGACCCCGCAGCAGCTCGGCCCCGTCGAGGTGCGCAACCGCATCGTGTTCTCCGCGCACCTCACGAACTATGCGCGTGGCGGCCTGCCAACCGATCAGCACGCGGCCTACTACGGCGCCCGGGCCGCTGGCGGTACCGGCCTGATCATCACCGAGGAACACTCGACGCACCCGACCGACTGGCCGTACGAGAAGCTGATCCACGGCTTTCACCGCGACGTGATTCCCGGGTACCGCAAGATCACCGAGGCCGTCCACCGGCACCGGGTTCCGATCTTCGCCCAGATCAACCACAACGGCGGCCAGGCGTCGTCGATGTACTCCCGCCTACCGGTCTGGGGACCGTCGCCGGTGGCCGACCCGCTGTTCCGGGAGGTCCCCAAGGCCGTCACGCACGCCGAGATCGACGAGATCATCGCCGGCTATGCACTGGTTGCGGAGCACTGCGCCGAAGGTGGATTCGACGGCATCGAGCTGCAGTGCTCGCACAGCTCGATCGTTCGCGGCTTCCTCTCCCCCGCCACCAATCACCGCACCGACGAGTACGGCGGATCGCTCGAGAATCGTGCGCGACTGCTCGTCGAGATCGTGGCCGCGGTCCGCAAGGAGATCGGTCGCGGCATGGCACTCGGAGTGCGGATCTGCGGTGACGAGTTGATCGAGCACGGCACCACGATCGATGACGCGGTCCGCATCGCCGAGATCGTCGAGGCCACGGGCCAGGTCGACTACATCAACACCTCGATCGGCGTCGCCACGGCGAGTCTGTTCATGATCGAGGCGTCGATGCACATCCCGCCCGGCTACGCGATGTTCATCCCGTCAGCGATCCGCAAGGCGGTGGATCTGCCGGTCGTCGGCGTCGGCCGGTTCAAGGATCCGCTCCAGGCCGAACGGGCGCTGTCGGAAGGGCACTGCGACCTCGTCGGGGTGGTTCGCGGCCAGATCGCCGATGCGGACTTCGTGGCGAAGGCCCGGGCCGGCTCGACCGATGAGACGCGGCTGTGTCTGTCGTGCAACCAGGAGTGCGTCGGCCGGATGGGTCTCAACCGATGGCTCGGCTGCATCGAGAATCCGCGTACGGGACGTGAGTCCGAGGGCGTCGGCACCGTGAGGCTGACATCGAAGCCGAAGTCGGTGATGGTCGTCGGCGCCGGTCCCGCGGGACTGCAAGCGGCGATCGCAGCTCGCCGTAACGGCCATTACGTGACCGTGTACGAGAAGGAGTCGGTTGCCGGCGGCCAGGTCCGCCTCGCCGCGTCCGTACCGAACCGAGCCGAGTTCGGCGACATGATCCGCAACCAGCTCACCGAATGCCGGCGCCTCGGCGTCGAGTTCCAGTACGGAATCGGTGTGTGGCCGGGATTGGTCGAGGAGAAGCGGCCCGACCACGTGATCGTGGCCACGGGCGCCGAAGCGGCCCGCCCGTACTGGGTGCCGCTCGACGTCGAGAACGTCGTCGATGTCCGCCAGGTGCTCGACGGGTCGGTGCAGGTGTTCGGCGACGTCGTGGTGATCGACGAGATCGGCTTCCACCACGCGACGTCCACCGCCGAGGTGCTCGCCGACCGCGGCTGTGATGTGGAGGTGATCACGCAGGGCATGGTCGTCGGTCAGGATCTCGGCATCACGCTCGACATGGAGAACTGGTGGATCCGCGCCGGCGAGAAGGGGATCGTGCAGACCACCGACCTCGTGCCGATGGGCATGGACGGTCGCACGCTGAACCTGCTGCATCACCCGACGGGCACCAACGTCACACGCACGCCCGACTGGATCGTGCTCGCCGTACACGCCAACCCGGTCGAGTGGCTCTACCACGACCTGAAGACC
>JBGSII010000284.1:0-4159 GCA_041742555.1 Ilumatobacteraceae bacterium | reverse complement strand
GCGAGGCCGTTGAAGTTGGCCATCTCGTTGAACGCGCCGTTGACCGTGCCCTCCGCAGATGCTCCGTTGTCGCCGATGATGAAATAGATCAGCGTGTTGTCCAGCGCCCCCATCGACTCGATCGAATCGATCACCCGACCGACATGGAAGTCGGTGTGTTCCAGGAATCCCGCGTAGACCTCCATCTGACGTTCGAGCACCGGCTTGAGCTCGTCGGGCATGTCCTCCCACGCGGGGATCGCATCCGGACGCGAGGTGAGCTCGGCGTCCGGGGCCACTGCCCCGATCTCCTTCTGTCGGGCGAACGTCGCCTCTCGCTGAGCGTCCCAACCGCCGGCGAACTTCCCGGCGTACTTGTCGGCCCATTCGACCGGCACGTGGTGCGGTGCGTGGGTCGCGCCCGGAGCGAAGTACATGAAGAAGGGCTTGTCGGGAGCCAACGCCTTCTGGGTGCGGACCCAGTCGATCGCCCGGTCCGCCAGGTCCTCGGTGAGGTGATACCCCTCTTCGGGAGACGTCTCCGGCTCGACGGGTGAGAACCCGTCGTACAACGCCGGGTAGTACTGATTGTTCTCGCCACCGATGAAGCCATAGAAGTGCTCGAAGCCGCCGCCACCTGAGGGCCACGCGTCGAACGGCCCGACCGGCGAGGACTGCCACGGTGGCACCTCGTGACACTTTCCGAACTGGGCCGTCGAGTAGCCGTTCAGCTTGAGCGTCATCGCGAGCGCGGCCTTGCTGTTCGGCCGCACGCCGCTCGAGCCGGGAGCTGCGGTCGCCGTCTCGGTGATCATCCCCATGCCGACCGAGTGGTGGTTTCGCCCGCTGAGCAAGGCTGCGCGAGTGGGTGCGCAGAGCGCCGTCGTGTGGAATCGGTTGTAGGACAGTCCGTCGCGCTGCAACCGCTCGGCCGTCGGTGTGTTCGCAGGACCGCCGAAGGCGCTCGCCGCTCCGAATCCGACATCGTCGAGGAGGACGATCAGGACGTTCGGCGCACCTTCCGGCGGACGCAGTGGCTCGATCGGTGGGAACTCCGTCTCGGGGTCCTTCGCGTCATAGGTGACGTGACCGAGGTACTGCCGATCTGGAATCGGGAGCACTTCACGCCCGACCTGCTTGTGCTCTGCCATGACGTCACCCTCCAGGAACGGCTCGACGCGTACTCGCGGCCACTGACATCGTCGCCCATGACAGGGGGCCACACATCGTCCATCGTGGATGAATGTGAGGCCACCGCAGAGCTCGCCTGCTCACGGCTGATCGGCGGCCGGAGCGTCGCGGCGCGAATACGCGTCCACCGACTCCTCGACGGTCGGATAGATCGCGTCCGCACCGATCAGATCGGTCAACCCGTAGCGGTCGAACAACTCCCGAACGGAGGGCAGCGGCTCGGCGACGACGAGCTTGATGCCCTCACCGCTGAGCGCACCGTGGAGCTGGCGGATCGTCTCGCCGCCGCTGTAGTCGACGTCGGGGATGGCGGCTGCATCGAGGCAGATCCACGTCGGCGCGTCGTCCGCGGTGGCGAACGCGCTGGCCTGTTCGAGGAACAGGTTGGCGTTGGCGTAGTAGATGCTGCCTGCGAACCGGTAGATGACGAGCCCCGGTTCGCTCCGTCGTCCGGGTTCGGACGGGACGCCGTGCCAAGCGCCGTCCGGTCCGGGCTGCATGACCGATGTTGCCGGCCGGTACGAACGGCGCATGTGGTCGATGATCGACGCGACGATCGCCAACAGGATTCCCTGCTCGACACCGACGCAGACCACCGTCAGCGCGACGAGGGTGGCGACGACGAACTCGTCGCGTCGAAGGTGGAACACCCGGCGCATCCCGGCGAGGTCGATGAGCTCGACGCCGATGAGGAACACGACCGAGGACAAGACCGCGTTCGGCATGTACTGGATCGGCGCCGTGAGGAACAGCAGCACGATCGCAACGATGACCGCAGTGGTGAGCTGGGCGAATTGGCTGGTGCCTCCGGCCCCGTCGACCATCTGGGTCTTCGTCGGGCTGCCGTTGACCACGAACGTGCCCGAGATCCCTGCCACCGCGCTCGCCGCACCCAAGCCGACCAGGTCGACGTTCTCGTCGAAGTGATCGTTGTACTTGGCGGCATAGGCACGCGAGGTCGCGGCGCTCTGTGCCAGAACCAGGACGAAGATCGACACCGCGGTGCCCATGAGCGCGGGGATGTCCGACAGGCTCACGTCGGGCAGACCGATCTTCGGGAGGCCGCTCGGCAACGGGCCGAGGGTCGCCACCCCGTGGGATGCGAGATTCCACTTCCAACTGATGAAGATGGCACCGATCACTGCGATGAGCGCCCCGGGGATCTTGCCCGTGATCAGCTTCAGGCCGAGGATCGTGCCCAGGACGCCAGCCGAGACCGCAACGGTCGACCAGCTGATCTGGCCGAGGTTCTCGAGCGTCGAGAGCAGCTTTCCGATCGTGTTGGTGAAGTAGCTGCCGAAGACGGTGACGCCCTTGCCATCGGGGATGCCGAGCATGCCACCGACCTGGCCGCACGCGACCTGGATCCCGACACCGGTCAAGAACCCGATGAGCACGGTTCGCGACAGGAAGTCGGCCAGGAAACCGAGTCGAACGAGCCGTGCGACGATCAAGAAGACGCCCGCCATCAGCGCCATCAGGCCCGCCAGCGCGACGTACTGGGTGGTCTGTGCCACGGCGAGACCGGCCAATCCGGCGGCCATCACGGCTGCTGTGGCCGAGTCGGCGCCGACGACCAGGTGGCGCGACGACCCGAAGATGGCGAACGCGAGCATCGGCAACAGGAGCGTGTAGAGCCCGGTGATGACGGGCATTCCCGCGATCGACGTGTACCCCATCACCTCGGGGATCGCGAGCGCTGCGAGGGTCACCCCTGCGATCAGGTCGGTCGGGATCTTCGACCGGTCGATGGGCAGGAGGCCCTGGAACAAGGGGAGCCGCTCCTTGGCGGACGGCACCGGTCCGGAGTCGTCGGTCACGGTCATGGGAGCGGGCCGACGGGGATCGCGACGCCAGCGGCCTGGGTTGCATCGTCCTCGTCGAGTCCGGGGACGGCGAGCTCGGGCGACCGGTACCAGTCCAGGAAGCCGAGGATCGCGGCCCCGACGACCGCGTAGGCGCCCAGGACCGCCAGCGGTTGGGTGATGCCGTGACCATCGAAGTACAGCGTGTTGCGGAGCAGGAGGAAGGCGTTACGTGGCGGCAGGAAGGGACCGACCCCGTTCCAGAAGGGGGTCAGATAGGCGGCGCCGTTCGAACCTCCAGAGGACGGGTTGCCGAACTGAAGGATGACGATCAGCGTCACGACGATGCCGGCGGGTCCGAGGATCCGCCGCATGACGGCGGCGAACAGGGCGACGACCAGGATGATCAGGGACAGGATGGGCCACGCCACCCAGAACGAGTCCTTCGGGAAGCCGTCGAGCCAGTACGTGGTCACGACATCGAGAATCAGACCGGTGACGACCGAGAACCCTGCCAACCAGAGTCCCCGCCATCGGCCCGATGCAGAGCCGACCGTGGTGGTCAGCAGCGCGGCGGACATGTAGCCGCCGATCAGCAGGACGACGAGCAGGGTCGCAGGCACCAACGCGAAGGGGTCCTTCTCTGCGAGTGATGTCGGGGCGTACGGCTTGACGCTGATCGTCTCGTTCGCCGCGGCCGCTGCCTTCTCGAAGTTGCCGGCGAGGTCGAGGGGCGAGATGTCGCTGATCGTCGAGACCACCATCAGCTCGGTCGACGAATCGTTGGTGATGAGGGCGCCGTAGATCTCGCCGCGGTCCATCGCGGTGGTCGCTGCTGCTTGGTCGTCGTACTCGGTGATGTCGAGCGTGAACAGGTCGCCCTGTGCTGCATCGGCCAGCGACGTCGACCCGACGACACCGAACGGCATGTTGTCGGCGATGGGTTCGTGTCCCGAGCTCATGTAGTTGACGGCGAAGAGGGTCGTGAGGATGAGCGAGAAGGCGACGGGGGCGACAAGATCCTTGGGCACGAGCCGCCGGCGCTCCGTGGGTGGGGCGTCGTCGCCCGCCGTCTGCTCGTCACCAGCGGCCGGAGCCGGTTCGGAGACCGCATTCGCCCTACGAGTCATGGCGACGATCGCCACGAGACTGACCACCCCGTACGCCACGAGCACCGCAATGGG
>JBGSII010000283.1:0-6774 GCA_041742555.1 Ilumatobacteraceae bacterium | reverse complement strand
GAACTCTCACGAGTTCCGCTGCGTTGAGTCCGCTGCGTTGCGGTCTGCGTCAGAATGCGTTTGAGAAGATTGATTTGACCGTCACAACTCGGTTGACATGACTTAACGGCCCGTTCGAAATGTTCGAACGGGCCGTTTTTTTTGCGCCAAGTGTTCAGGGGGACCGCGCTTCTCTGGCTTTCCAGGGCATGAAACTGAACCGGCAGCTTCTGCCGAGCCGATCTAAGGAGTGTGATCCAAGGACGCGATAGGACCATGACCGTCGGAACGAATCCGCAATAAACGGCGTGTACTCCCTACTCTCGCAGTTCTGCTGTTGTCTGCTTCTACATTTATTCGCAGACACCAGCAGGCGGAATGAACTCCCAATGAACAAGACGACTCGCCGTCGCACCAGCAGCGTCCAGAATCCCCTTGAAACCTACCTTCGGGAAATCAATGAAACCTCACTGCTGAATGCTAAACAGGAAAAGGATCTCGCCCGCCGTATCGCCGTGGGAGACATGGCCGCTCGTGACCAAATGGTGCGGGCCAACCTCCGCCTGGTGGTTAACATCGCCGCGCCCGAGGCGAGGTTCAGCGCCAACTTCGCCCGCCTCGGTTTCCACCACGGCTTCGGCTTGAGCGTCACGTTGCCTGCTGCCGTCGGCGGCCAGCGCGCCGCCGAGCTGCTCTACACGGGTCGCCGAATCACCGGCGACGACGCGGGAGCGATCGGTCTCGTCGATCGGGTCGTCCCGCTCGACGAACTGACCCTGGACGCCCACGACTTCGCCGCGGAGATCGCGGGTTCGGCGCCGCTCGCCGTGCAGTCGATCCGGGCGACGTTGCGTGGCGACCTCGCCGATCGCATCGCCGCGGCCACCGATCACGAACTGCTCGAGCAGGAACGTCTGCGCCGAACGGCCGACTTCAGAGAAGGAACCAGCGCCATGTCCGAACGCCGACCACCACAGTTCACCGGGGTCGAGTGATGTCGCGCTGAGCGTCGTGCTCCCGTGCGTCATGACGAGCGACGCCGATGCGGCCCGCGCAGCCAGACGCCCGGCGCGGTCGATGGAGGCGCTGGCTCCAGCGATGTGAGGTCGCGTATCGTCCACTTGGGGTGACGCCCTTCGGCGGCGTTCGACGTAGCGTGGAGGCGCTGGGCAATTCCGGCACCGATTGACCGCACACGACCGATGCGAATCGCATCGACGACGACCAAGGAGAACGACGATGCTCGCGTATGACTACCCACTGTTGGGGCTGTTCTGGACCATGATGATCTTCTTCCTGTGGATCGCCTGGCTGATCCTGCTGTTCCGGGTGTTCGCCGACATCTTCCGCAGCAAGGACATGGGGGGATTCGCCAAGGCGATCTGGTCGATCTTCGTGATCCTGGTTCCGTTCCTGGGTGTCTTCTTGTACGTCATCGTCAACGGGCGCTCGATGTCCGAGCGTGACGTGGCCGACGCCAAACAGCGCGAAGCCGAGTTCCAGGCCTACGTGCGAGAGACCGCGGGAAGTGCGGGGAGCGCCGACGAACTCGCCAAGCTCGCCGATCTGCGAGACAAGGGCGTGATCACCGACGAGGAGTTCGCTTCGTCGAAGGCCAAGCTGCTCACCTGAACGAGCTGACGCCTGACGCCCGAGGCCGGGCGTCAGGCGTCGGGCTGCTCGATGGCGTCGAGGAACGCGTTGACGTCGGGTTCCTCACCGCCGACGAGCCAGATCGTCAGTTCGCCGTCGCTGTCCTCGTCATCCTCGTCGTCTTCCCAGGGGAGCACACCATCGACGAAGTACCGATCGACGGTGATGTCATCGGACCCCTCCTCGACGGGCGCGATCACGGCGAGTTCGACCTCGGCATCGGCCGGCTGGTCGCTGAGGATGTCGATCAGTTCGTGAACTCGCATGATGCTCCCGGGGTCGTGGGTGGACGTGGTCAGTACTCGTCGAGCCACCTCGGGGCGCGCTCGAGCAGATACAGACTGACATGTTTGCAGCGGTCGAGCGCGGCTTCGATCGCATCGTCGACGTTCATGTAGACGTCCGCGAGATCCACGCTCATCTTCGCCACGATCGACAAGCTGCGTTCGGGCGCATCGGTGACACTCGGGAACGAGTCGATCGCCGAGACCTCGACCGGCAAGTCGATCCCTCCGATGCCGGCGAGATCCGTCGCCAGGACCAGCAGGTCAGGTGGCTCAGGCAGTGGCGGCAACGTCCAGGTGAAGATGAGCGGGAAGGCGAAGCCCGTCGGCGGCGGGTCGTCGATCTCGTCGAGCTTCATCACCTCGTCTTCGAATCCGAGCATCGCGCGCGGGTCGACGTCGAGTGAGAGGTGCAGGTCGATCGGGCCGGCGCACGCCTCCTCGGGATGGAGGTCGACCTCCCACAACTGGCGAAGCGAGTACGTCTCCACGAAGTGCCGTTCGTCGTGGACGTGGAAGCCGTGGTCGATCGCCTGGGACTTCACGTCGGCGACGAACCCTGCAACGTCGATCACTGCCATGCAATCGGGACACTACCGTCCCAGGCGATGCCATCGCCCAATGACAATGCCGCCGTCCTCGAACTCTTCGGTTCGATCTGTGATGCCACGACCGCTGTCGTGCGGACGACGACGAATTGGGGTGAGTCGGGCCGGCGTCCTGGCCAGTATCTCGTCGACCTCGCGGTCGATGAGGCGTGCATACCACCACTCCTCGGCGCCGGTTACTCGGTGCTCTCGGAGGAGAGCGGACTTCGACACCCCGCCGGTTCGCCCTCGGCGTTCGGCACGGTCGTCCTCGATCCGCTCGACGGGTCGACGAATGCGAGTCTCGGTCTTCCATGGTGCGCAACGTCGCTGTGTCTGGTGGTCGATGGCGTGCCCGAAGTCGCGATGGTTGCGAACGTGATCACCGGCGCTCGCTACAGCGCGGTGGCGAAAGCCGGCGCGTGGCTCGACGGCCACACGATCCGAGTCGAGACCCGAGCATCGCTCGACGACGCAGTGGTCGCCATCAGCGGCCTGCCCGACCACCCCTACGGCTGGCGCCAGTTCCGGGCGATGGGTGCCTCGGCGCTCGACATCTGCGCGGTGGCGAGCGGATCCTTCGACGGGTTCGTCGACATGAGCCCCGACGCCCACGGCGTCTGGGACTACCTCGGTGCGACGTTGGTGGTGCGTGAGGCCGGGGGAGTGGTCGTCGACGCCGCCGGACGGGATCTGACGGTGCTCGACCACGCTGCACGGCGAACGCCCGTTGCCGCCACCAATGTCGCGCTGCTGGAGGACCTGCTCGAACACCGCCGGCGCGGCTGACCGGCAGCCGCGAGCGAACTAGAAGTTGAAGTCCTTGTTCGGCCTGATCACGATCTCGGGGATGTGAACGTGGGCTGGCTGCGTGACCGCATAGAGCACCGCGTCGGCGACGTCGTCGGGTGCGATCATGATGTCGGCGAGCACCGCCTGCGCCGCTTCGAGCACGTCGTCGGGGAGGCGTTCGCCGGGGACGATCTCGACCTCGATGCCCGACATCGCGACGATGCCGGCAAGGAGCTCGGGGTCGGCGTTGCGGCCGATGTTCGTCGCCACGAGCCCCGGCATGATCGAGACGACCTGGATCGGGTCGTCGAGCAACTCCTGGCGCAGCGAGTTGGTGATGACGTTGACCGCATGCTTCGTGGCGCCGTACACGCCGGAATCTGGTCGGAGCGCAGCGACCGATGAGACGTTGACGATGTGGCCGCGATTGCCGACCTTGCGCATCGCGGCGACCGCCGCGGCCGTCCCGACGAGCAACGACAAGACATTGGTCTCGAGCATCTCGCGCCACTTGTCGGCATCTCCCTCGAGTACTCCGCCCAGGAACGACACTCCGGCGTTGTTGACGAAGATGTCGAGGTGACCGTCGGCGTCGAGCGCCGTCGTCACGAGTTCGTCCACCGCGCTCGGCTGCCGGATGTCGCCGACCACCACGGTGGCCCGTCCACCCGCGTCGGTGATGCGAGCAGCGCTCTGCTCCATCGCCGCTGCGGTACGCCCCGACAGGATCACGTGCGCGCCGGCGGCGCCCATCCGTTCCGCGATTGCTCGGCCGATCCCGCTCGATGCACCGGTGATGATCGCGGTGCGGCCGGCCAGGTCAGTGTCGATCGTCATGGCCGTACCTTGGCACATCTCGCCGGGTGCACCGTCGACGATCCGTGCCCTCCGCGTCGTAGCGTGCCGGCATGAAACGGGCAGAGAAGGCAGCGCGAATCGGTGAGATCCTCGATGAGTTGTATCCCGAGACCCTGATCCCGCTCGATCATCGAGACCCGTACACGCTGCTCGTCGCCGTCGCCCTGTCGGCCCAGACCACCGACAAGAAGGTGAATCAGATCACCCCGGCACTGTTCGAGGTGGCCGGTACCCCCGAACAGATGGCGGCGATGGACCCCGACGAGATCCTCGGCTACATCCGTGAAGTCGGCCTCGCGCCCACCAAGGCCAAGAACCTCTGGCTCGCGGCCAACAAGATCGTTGATGCCGGCGGCGAGATCATTCCGGACTGGGAGTTCCTCGAATCGTTGCCCGGCATCGGCCACAAGACGGCGAGCGTGGTGATGTCCCAGGCGTTCGGTGTGCCGGCGTTCGCGGTCGACACCCACGTCCACCGGCTCGCCGAGCGCTGGGGCCTCTCCAACGGCACCACGGTCGAACGCACCGAGGCCGACCTCAAGGCGGTGTTCCCGATCGAGACGTGGAACGACCGGCATCTCCAGATCATCTTCTTCGGGCGCGAGTACTGCCCGGCGCGCCGTCACGATCTGGCGACGTGCCCGATCTGCGGTTGGGCGGCGAGCAAGAAGCGCATCCGCGACGAGTCGATGCGCTGACGGTCAGGTCGGCAGCGGCACCCACGGATCATGGTCACCCGGCACCGTCGGGAATCGCTGCTCGCTCCAGTCCGCCTTGGCCTGTTCGATCCTGTCGCGATCGCTGTGGACGAAGTTCCACCAGATGAACCGGCTACCGACCGGTTCGCCACCGAGCAGCATCGCTCGCCCGTCGCCGCTGAGTTCCGCAGCCGCGCCGGCTTCCAGCACCGCCAGCTGCCCCACTCGGAGTGGGGTGGGCCCGAGCCGGAGTTCGCCATCGATCGCCAAGACGCCTCGCTCGGGGTGGCTGGTGTCGACGACGATCGGTCGAGCCAAGGTGGGTCGGAGCTCGGCGAGGACGAGTGGCGAACTCACCGTGACGGGAGATTCCATCGACCATCCACTCCCCGCCACGATCCTCACGCCGTCGACCTCGGGCATCTGGTCGGCCGCGGTGTGTTCGAAGGACGCGGCGCCGTTCTCGCGGTCGTGGGGGAGCGCAACCCAGGTCTGCAGTCCGTGCATCGCACGGTCGACCGTGCGGTCGTCCGGGTGGCTGCGCTCGGTGTGGACCACCCCGGCGCCGGCGGTCATCCAGTTGACTGCTCCGGGCTCGATGGTCGCGACCGCCCCGGTCGAGTCACGGTGGACCATCCGTCCTGCGAACAGATAGCTGAGCGTCGACAGTCCGATGTGCGGATGGGCGTCGACATCGACACCGGTTCCGGCGGCGAGGGTCTCCGGGCCGATCAGGTCGGCGAAGATGAACGGCCCGATCATCCGGCGCTTGCGAAACGGCAGGATCCGCTGCACCGACCCGTTGCCGACCTTGGCCGTACGGGGATCGATGATCATCTCGATGGCGGGCACGGACACACGATGACCGCAGTGGTCGGTCTCGTCAAGCCGGCGGAGTGAACTGGTGGTCGGGGTCCAGATTCGTGTCGTCGGGTTCGAGCCCGGGTTCGTCGTCGGGTTGTTCTCGGAGGAGTTTCCAGCGCAATCGACATCGGATCTCGTCGAGACGATCGATCGGACGGCTCGGGCGGGGGACACCGCCGTGATCGTGGCGCTCGCTGTCGCGGTTGTGCGGGGTGCACTCGAGCTTGCCGTTGAACTGGCTCGTCGGGCCGTTCGCAGCGTGCGGAACGATGTGGTCGACGTCGCACTGGTCGGCGGGCACGTCACACCCGCTGGTGTGCTGGCAATGGCGGTCACGCACCTCGACGGCGCGTCGGAGCGCACCGGTGAAGCCCCGGCGGTGGGAGACCGAGATGACCGTGGACGGACCATCGAACAGAACGGTCTCGAGATCGGCGTCGCCGATCCACTGGAGCAGTTGGCCGGGCGTGATCACCGTGCCGTTCGCGAGTTCGCACAGGTGCGACAACGTCTCGTCGCCGACGAGCGCCGTGAACAGCGGTCTGGGGCGCCGACCGCCGGCCGGAGCGGTCGCCGATCGTGTCGCCATCACGACGAGCGCAGCAGCCCGGCGCTGCGAGGCGGTACGCGTGACACCCTCGCGCTGATCGGCGAGGTAGAGCTCGCGTTCGAGTCGGGTGAGCTCGTCGCTGACGATCGAGCCGCCGATCGGGTCGAGGAGCCCGTTGATCACCACGGTGCCATCGAGCGTGGACGACACGTCGAGGTGCGCTGCGTTGCGCTGACGCTCGGCCTGGTCTTCGGCGGCATCGGCGTCGGCTCGGATGCACCAGTAGTCGACCATCTTGCGGGCGTCGTGGAAGTGCAGGACCTCGCACTGCTCGACCAGCGTGTGCTCGTGGTCGGCGAAGCTGGCGTTGCGCCACGGTCGGTTCGCCTTGGCGAGCAGGTCGACATGGTCGCACGACAGCTCGCCGGCGCTCAACGCAGCAGCGGTTGCCGGCATCGATCGGAGCTGGCGGGCGCGGCGGATCTCGGTGCCGGTCGATGCGGTGGACG
>JBGSII010000282.1:0-7731 GCA_041742555.1 Ilumatobacteraceae bacterium | reverse complement strand
CACGACGATCCCGCCGACGACGCTGGCGCCGACCACGACGCTGGCGCCGAACATCATCGCAGTACCGGTCGTCGACCCACCCCTCCAGGCAGTGGGCGCGAGCGGCGGACAGGAAACGGCCCGCGTGCAGCAGCGGCTGTTCGAACTCGGCTTCTGGCTCTCCGCCGCCGATGGCGACTACGGGCTGACCACCAAGCAGGCAGTGATGGCGTTCGAGAAGTACGTGGGGTTCGATGCCGATGGCAAGGTCGACCAGCTCACGGCCGACGCGCTGACCGCCATGACGACTCGTCCGATCGCCCGGGCGAACTCCGGTACACTCGTCGAGGTCGACAAGTCGAAGCAGTTGCTGTACTTCGTGATCGACGGACGCACCGAGTGGATCTTGAACACGTCGACCGGCAATGGCGAGGAGTACACCGAGCCCGACAAGAACACGCCGGGTGAAGTGATCACGGGTGTGTCGCTGACACCGAGTGGCTTGCACCGGGTCAATCGAGAGCGCCCCGACGGCTGGTGGGAGGGCGATCTCGGCGAGATCTACCGACCGAAGTACTTCGTCGGCGGCGTCGCGGTGCACGGTTCGAACAGCATCCCGAACTACCCCGCCTCACACGGGTGCGTTCGCGTGAGCGTTCCGGCGATGGACTGGATCTGGGACAGTGGCATCATGCCGATGCGAACTGCGGTCTGGGTCCACGACGGCGCCTGACCGGTTCGGCGACCCCTCTGGCGTTCGCGTGGACAAACGTCGCCTCTGAGCGGCGACATTGTCCACGAGTTCGAGGGGCGGTGGCGACGGGGTCGGTCTGAGAGACTCTGCACCATGCTGCCTGCCATCGGTGTCGTCCGTCCCTGGGTCGATCCGCATCTCGTGTCGATCAACCGGCTGCCGATGCGGCCACCGACGGTTGCATTCGCCGATGTCGCTGGTGCTCGAACCGGAGATCGGACGAGGTGGCGTCGATCGCTCGACGGTCGGTGGAACTTCCGCCTCTTCGACGACCCCGACAGCGTGACACCGGCCGCCGTCACGAAGCCCGTGGCCGGGTCGGGGTGGACCTCGGTCGCGGTCCCGGGCAACTGGACCATGCAGGGCGTCGGTGACCTCCCGCACTACACCAACGTGCGGATGCCCTTCCCGGGGCCACCGCCGCGCCTTCCCGACCCGAATCCCACCGGTGTGTATCGCCACACGATGCAGATTCCGAAGGTGTGGCTGAACCGGCAGGTCGTGCTCCACATCGGCGGCGCCGAGAGTGTGCACGCGGTGTACGTCAACGGCGAGTTCGTCGGCTACGGCACCGACAGTCGTCTCGGCAGCGAGTACGACATCACACCCTTCGTGCATGCCGGGACGAATGACGTCGCCATCGTCGTGGTCCGATGGAGCGCTCACAGCTACGTCGAGGATCAGGACCAGTGGTGGATGGCGGGGCTGCACCGCACCGTCTACGTGGAAGCGCGCGGAACCGTACACGTCGCGTCGCTCGTGTGTGATGCGGGCCTGCGCGGGCTCGGCACGTCCGATGTCGTCGGCACGCTCGTGGCGACCGCCACACTCGGTGGGCTGGCACCGCCCGGGCCTGGCTGGCAGGTTCGGTTCGGGGTCGAGACCATGCGCGGTCGACGTGTGGCCCGCGTGCAGACCATCTCGGTGCCGCATCGTTTCGCGGCCCCGTATCTGTTCAGCGGCCACACCGCCTCGGCGTCGCTCGAGATACCCGGGGTCGATCCATGGTCTGCCGAGTCCCCGACGCGTTATCGCGTGACCGCGGAGTTGCTCGATCCGCACGGCGACGTCGCTGAAGCTCACGCGCAGCTGGTCGGCTTTCGCTCCGTCGAGGTCCGCAATCGCCAACTCCTCGTGAATGGCGAGCCGATCTGGATCTTCGGTGTGAACCGACACGATCATCACCCGACTCGCGGGAAGGCGGTGACGGTCGACGACATGCGCGCCGACCTGTTCGCGATGCGCCGCCACAACATCACGGCCGTTCGCTGCTCGCACTACCCCAACGATCCGAGGTTCCTGGATCTGTGCGACGAGATCGGCATGTACGTCGTCGACGAGGCGAACATCGAGAGCCACGCCTACAACACGAGCCTGGGCGACGACCCTCGGTACCGCTCGGCGTGGTTGTCGCGAGGAGCCCGGATGGTCGAGCGTGACCGGAACCATCCGAGCGTGATCCTGTGGTCGCTCGGCAACGAGTCGGGCTATGGATCCAATCACGACGCGTTGGCGGGGTGGATCCGCCGAACCGATGG
Source organism: Ilumatobacteraceae bacterium (assembly GCA_041742555.1). GTDB lineage: Bacteria > Actinomycetota > Acidimicrobiia > Acidimicrobiales > Ilumatobacteraceae > Sva-07. Next base: position 5,460 of record JBGSII010000282.1, on the reverse strand, counting down.
GTCAAGACCGTTGCACTACGAGGGCGCGGTGTTCCACGACGGTTGGGTCGACGGGGGGATCGCGGCGACCGACATCGTGTGTCCGATGTATCCGACCATCGACGCGATCGCCGAGTACGGCCGCAGCGGCGCGGGCGACCGCCCGCTGATCATGTGCGAGTACAGCCATGCAATGGGAAACTCGAACGGGTCGCTGGCCGACTACTGGGACGTGATCACCGCGACCCCCGGTTTGCAGGGTGGATTCATCTGGGAGTGGAAGGATCACGGGCTGCTCACAACGCTCCCGAATGGCAAGAAGGGGTTCGCGTACGGCGGTCAGTTCGGTGACGAGCCCAACGACGGCAACTTCGTCGCCGACGGCCTGATGGCGGCGGACCTCCGGCCACATCCGGGCGTGCAGGAGGTGATGTGGGTCCACCGGCCGGTGGTCGTGTCGCTCACCGGCGAGCAGCTGCAGGTCACGAACCGTCGCAGTTTCACGGATCTCTCGGATCTGACCGGGACATGGGAGCTGATCGCCGGCGGGGACGTTGTGCAGTCGGGCGTCCTCGATGTCGGCACGATCGCCCCCGGCTCGACGCTGGAGGTCCCACTTCCGTGCGCGATCCCCGATGTCAGCGACGTCCATCTCACCGTCCGCTGGTCCCAGCGCAGAGCAACACCGTGGGCGCCCAAGGGTCACCTCGTCGCGTGGGATCAGATCACCCTCAGCCCGCCCGAAACGTGTGCGCCGGCGCGACGTCAGCGCGACGGTCGACCCACCGTTCGGCGGGTGTCCGAGCTCGCACGGGTCGAGTTGTCGCTGTTTCGGGCGCCGGTGGACAACGACGGATTCAAGCTGTTCCCCCGACTCGCGCGCGGACAGGACGGCGGCCTCGGGCTCCGCCACTGGATCGACGCCGGCATCGACCGCCTCCCGGCCGAGGAACTCGTCGAGCACCACCACGAGGTCCGGACACTCGGCGACGTCTCCGAGATGCACTCCCACGTCGTGGTCGTACCGGACGACCTCGACGACCTCGCCCGGGTCGGTGTGACCTTCGAACTCCCGGCGGGTTTCGACCGGGTGCGCTACTACGGACGTGGACCGCTCGAGAACTATCCCGACCGCAATCGCGGCGCAGTCCTCGGTGTCTGGGAGTCGGGCGTCGACGGGCCGCCGTACCTCGTTCCGCAGGAGTTCGGCCTGCGCACGGACTGTCGGTGGTTCGAGTTCATCGACGCGACGAGTGGCACGGTCGTGCGTCTGGACGTCGTCGATCCGATCGCAATGCACATCTCGGCAACACGGTTCAGCACTCACGACCTCTACGCCGCTGCGCACGAAACCGACCTACGACCGCGTCGAGGTCTTGTCGTCCACGCCGACGTCGCCCATCGCGGGGTGGGCACCGGGAGCTGTGGGCCAGACGTGCTCGACCGCTACCGGATACGCCCCGGCACGTATCGCTTCTCGTACCGGCTCAGCGCGACCCGGCCGAGCTGAACGCAGGGGTTGTTCCCGGTGCGCCGTTGTCGTCGGTGAAGTTGTCGATTCGATCGCCGATCCACTCGAACAGACTCGCTTGCGCCGCCACCTGGAAGACGAAGTACGCGGCCAGCAGCACGACCGCGACGATCGCAGCGAACCGGATCCACCGTACGAGCCGGTTCGTGTACTCGCTGACGAGCGGCGCGATGTCGCGTTGGAGCTGACGGGCCCGCTGGGAGAACAGGTCGGCAGCACGGTCGACCTCGCTCCGGGTCGCTCGGCGCACGTCCTCGACGATCTGCTGGCTCTCGGCGCGACCCGTGCGTGACGTTCCGCCGGCCGGAGCGACTGGCGCGACGTACTGGTGTGCCGCTGCGAACGCGTCGCGTTGCTCGAACGACAGCAGTTCGGCCGCGCTCGGCGGCGAGCGTCGGGCATCGGTCCAGTCGAGGCCGTCCCAGAATCGCAGGGTGGTTCGGTTCTCGGGGTCCGGGTACCAGCCGGCTCGGGGTGCGTCGACGCGGCGCATCGCTAGGGTCGGATCTCGGATCGGTCCGGTTCGGGGAGATCGACGCGTTCGTCGTCGTCTGGGATGGGGAGGCCGTGCTTCGGGCGGACCTCGTCGTCGGTTTCCTCGTCAGCACTCGCAGCGGCGAGTGCCGCGACGGTGCCCAACAATCCGGAGAACTCCGCGGGGATGACGAGCTTGGTCGCACGGCCGTCGCCGATTCGTTCGAGCGCTTGGAGGTACTCGACCGTCAGCACGCTCTTGTCGGCTCGGGCTTCCTTGATGCCGGTGAGGCGGGCGCGAGCCGCGTTGCCCTCCCCCTGCCCGATCAGTTCCAGCCGGAGCTTGTCGGCGCTGGCGCGCAACTCGATCGCCTGTGCTTGTCCCTCTGCGTCGAGGATGGCGGCCTGTTTGCGGCCTTGCGCCGACAACACGGCAGCTTGCTGCTCGCCGTCGGCTCGAGCGATGGCGGCCTCCTGGTAGCCCTTTGCCTCGGTGACGGTCGCGCGGCGGTCGCGTTCAGCACGCATCTGCGCGTGCATCGCGGACACGATGTCCGGCGGGGGATCGATCCGCTGGATTTCCACGCGGACGACCCGCACACCCCACTTGTCCGTGGCGTCGTCGAGCACGTCGCGCAGTTGGGTGTTGATCGTGTCTCTCGAAGTGAGCGCCCGGTCGAGTTCGAGGTCGCCGATCAGGTTGCGGAGGTTGGTCTGGGCGAGCTTGGTGAGCGCCATGAAGAAGTCGGCGACGTTGTAGACCAGCCGCTGCGGATCGGTGGCCTCGTAGTACACGACGGCGTCGACCGAGACCACCACGTTGTCGGCGGTGATGACTTCCTGCGGAGGGACATCGACGACCTGTTCGCGCATGTCGATCAGCTGCATCGTTTCGATGAACGGCATGATCAGGTTGAGACCCGGGCTGCGCGTCGTCTTGTACTTGCCGAGGCGCTCGACGAGACCACGTTGGTACGGACGTACGATCTTGACCGAGCTGACCAGCACGCCGATGCCGATGAGCGCAACGACGATCAGGACGATGGCGATGGGGTTCATGGATGCTCCCGGCTGGTTGGCGTTCGAGGTGGATGCACTACGTGGGCGGCGGTGGTGTTGGCGACTCGTGCGGACGCACCACGTCGATGGACTCGACCAGCACCTTGGTTCCGCTGACGGCCACGATGCGGACGTGTGTGCCCTGCGTGATCGGTTGGTTGTTGGCCGAGGTGGCCCCCCACACCTCGCCGTGGGCGGTGACGCGGCCTCGACGGTCCGTGTCGTCGGGATCGATGGGCACGGTGACGATGCCGGTGAGTCCGACAAGGCGGTCTGCGCCGACGCCGGGCTCGAGCTCGTTGTCGCCCGCGAAGTGCTTGGAGTAGCGGAACAGCGCGATCCACAGCACGCCTCCGCCGACGACGAACACGAGCCATTGGATCTCGATGGCGACGTCGTAGAAACCGAGGAGTGCGGCAGCGAGGGCTGACACGGCAAAGGGAAGGAGCACGAACGATCCGGCGAGCACGGTCAGCTCGATCACTGCGAAGAACACTGCGACGCCGAGCCACACCCATGGCCAGAGGTTCAGGTCGATCCCGAGATCCAGCACGATGCCAAGCTAGTCGTCCCTCGGTCGCGTTGCAGTGTGGATGACCCGGCCCGTCCGGATCCGCACACGAACGGGTTCAGTCGGCGGCGCGGCGGATTCGCAGGGGTTGATCGGATGCGGTCTTGTTGCGTCCGGTCTCGAGGTCGAATCGCCAGCCGTGGAGCGTGCACACGAAGTCGCATCCGTCGATCTCGCCGAAGGCCGCGAGGTCGGCGTTGCGGTGGGGGCAGCGTCGCTGCACGACGTAGTCGCCGACGCGAATGTCGGGTTCGTCGAGGCGCTGCAGCTCGTCGACCGGGGTGAGCTTGCGAACGACTTCGGCCTCGGCCCGTCGCATCCGCTCCCGCGACAGCGACTTCAAGAAGTTGTAGACGTACTCGTTGAACTCGCCCTCGCGCCAGGCCGTGAACCGGCACGACAACAGCAGCGAATTGCTCCAGTCGACCGCCCGCTGGGCGACGACCGTCTCGACGAGCTCCCGCGGAATGTCGAAGCGGAAGGAGTAGGGCTCACCGTCGTGGCGGCGTACCTCGCCGTTCGGGAAGTCGATCAGGATTGGCAGGTCACCGGCATTGATCAACACGGCGGCGCCGACCTGCGAGCGCAGGGTCGGGGCCATGTCGAGCAACGGCTCCCACCACTCCTGCAGCGTCGCGAGCAGATCGGTGCTCGGAGGGTTCCACGAGGCCTTCAGGTCGTCGAGCCACGGCTTCCAATCGGCCCGATACCGCTCGAGATACGAGCGCTTGTCGCTGAAGATCGCTTCGACATCGGCCTGGGGCATCGGATGGGACACGACGAGGCCGTCCGGCCCGACCTCGATCGCCGTCCCGGGCACGTTCATCACACCGTGACGGCCGGCGTCGGAGAGGCGTCGCAGGAACTCGGTCTGGTCGGGGAAGATGCTGAGCTCGTCGCCGTCGATCATGTTCAGCGCGAACAGGTCGTCGTCGAGGAACGCCGGAGGACCAGCGCTCGGCACGACGTAACGGGCGTCGATGTTCTCGACGTAGCGCATCGCCCGTGCGAACTGGGCGTCGACCTTGGCCTCGCACAGGCGCCGTTTGTCGCCGTCGGGGAGTTCGTACACCATCGGGTACCAGATCGCTCCGGAGAACTGCAGCCAGTGCAGGTCGACCGGGCCGTGGGACCGCAGCTGGGCGAGATCGTTCGTGCGGCAGTCGTTCTGGTTGACGAGGATCGAGGTGCCGTCAGCGACGACGAGGGCCGAGTCGCCTCCCGGGCCGTCGGTGATCGAGGTCTCGACGTGGATTGCCACGGTCAGCCCGGGAGCGATCTCGAGTTCCTCGGTGTCGACCGTCCGGACGAACTCGGTGAAGCCGAGTGCTTGGAGTGTTCTCTGCTGTTCGCGGGTGGGGAAGCCGGGCAGCAGGACCGGGATGTCGCGGCGAAGGTGCTCGCGTAGCCACGGCTCGTCGTGATGATCGCCGTGGAGGTGTGAGATGTACAGGAAGTCGGCGTGTTCGATGCGCTCGCGAAGGTCGTCGCTCAGTTCGTCGTTGCGAGGGAAGACGAACCACGAGCCGAAGAACGCAGGGACGAACCAGGGGTCGCAGACGATCGATCCGGCGTTCGTCTCGATGAGGATGCCGGCGTGGCCGATCGAGGTGGCGCGCATGATGTCAGGCTATGTCGACCGGGTGGACGCTTCCCAGCGAGCCAGAACGCTGTGGGACTGACGGGCGAATGCCGCCCGAACGATCAGGCGACAGGCGGATCGGTGAACTGTTGACCGGCGCGCGACACGTGCTCGGTCCACGCAGTGCCGTCCCAGTAGCGCAGCTCGAATCGGCCCGAGGGATCGGCGTACCAGCCGGCGGGCACGGCCGATTCGACCGCGGGC
>JBGSII010000281.1:0-7575 GCA_041742555.1 Ilumatobacteraceae bacterium | reverse complement strand
CGCCGCCGACCGCCGTGCGGTCGCAGCCGGCCGGGCTCGCCGGCATCGAGGCGCGGAACATCTCGGCATGGTTCGGCAATCACAACGTGCTCGACCGGGTGTCGCTCGACATGCCCGCTGGCCACGTCACCTCGCTGATCGGCCCGTCCGGGTGCGGGAAGTCGACGTTCCTGCGAATTCTCAACCGGATGCACGAGATGATCCCGGCCGCCGCGTTGGCCGGCGAGGTGCTGCTCGACGGCAACGACATCTATTCCCCGACGCGCAAGCTCACCGACGCCCGCCGCGAGATCGGCATGGTGTTCCAGAAGCCGAACCCGTTCCCCGCGATGTCGATCTACGACAACGTCGTCGCCAGCCTGCGCCTGACCGGGACCAAGGCCTCCACGGCGGAGAAGGACGCGCTCGTCGAGTCGTGTCTCAGCAAGGCGGGTCTGTGGAACGAGGTCAAGGACCGGCTCCGCCAGCCCGGTGGTGGGTTGTCCGGCGGTCAGCAGCAGCGGTTGTGCATCGCTCGCGCCTTGGCGATCAAGCCGAAGGTGCTGTTGATGGACGAACCGTGCTCCGCGCTCGATCCGACCTCGACGCGACGCATCGAGCAGACGATCATCGAACTGGTCGAGGAGGTGACGATCGTGATCGTCACCCACAACATGCAGCAGGCCGCCCGCGTGTCGGATCTCTGCGCCTTCTTCCTCGCCGAGCAGGGCACTCCGGGCTACATCGTCGAGCACGGTCCGACCGACGCGATGTTCTCGTCGCCGCAGGATCCGCGCACCGATGATTACGTCAATGGGCGCTTTGGGTGACGGCCGAGCGACGTCCAGATGAAGTCTTGACGATCTCGCTCGTTGTTCACCTCGCGGCCACTTGAGCGTCAGATCGCCCTGTCAGAGTACGCCCCGTCCGAGCAGGGGCTCGGGCAGGTTTCAACCACAACGGAAGGGTCCGCCACACCATGTTCAAGTCCACCCGCAAGAGCAAGCTGGTGAAGGTCGCAGCCGCGACCGCCGCCATCGGCTCGATTGCAGCCATCGGTCTCGTCGGCAACTCGCCGGTCAAGGCCGACCCACAGCAGTTCTCGGCGCTCGTCGCCGTCGGCTCCGACACCACCCAGGACGTTCTCAACGGCTACGCCGGATTCTCGAACGGCATCAACTTCACCCCCATCCAGAGCAGCGCCGCGACCGGCTTCACCCAGATCGCGTCGTGGAACGCCGGTGCCGCCTCGTGCATCGCCGTCAAGACCGGTGCGCCGCTGATCCTGCGCCCGAACGGCTCGAGCGGCGGTCGTCGTGCGCTGAGCCGCTCGGTCCTTGCCCAGGCGACCTGGGGAACCGGCTCGATCTGCGGCGCCAAGGACACCTCCGGCCTGATCGACTTCGCCCGCTCGTCGGCGACGCCGGTTGCGGGCGATACCGGCACCGACCTGACCTACGTGCCGTTCGGCCGTGACGCACTCAGCTATGGCTACTACCGCGCCAACGGCGCGCCGGCAACGAACATGACCACGGCCCAGCTGAACGCCATCTACGCGACCGGCGCCGGCCTCATCGGGACGGTTCCGGTGATCCCGTGTGGCATCCAGACGAGCTCGGGAACCTACGCCTCGTGGAACACCACGGTGTCGACGACCCAGGCAACGGAAACCACGAACACGGCGTTCTGCAACGGCCTGCTCGGCGTGCCGGATGCCGGTGGCCGTCTCCAGGAGCACTCCGGCCCGGAGCTCAAGATCAAGGGTGACCTCGTCGTCTCGCAGAGCAACCCTGCCTGTGACGGTGTCGCCGGCGGTGCCAGCGTGCCGTGCACGAACGTCCAGGTGATCGTCGGGTTCTCGGCGTCGCAGTTCATCGCCCGCTCGAACGGTGTTGCCGTTCCTGCTCCCGGACCGGGTGTCGGCCTCGGCGGCATCAACGGGAACCAGGCCGTGACGGGAACCGTCCCGAACCTGGCCCCGGTGAACTCGTTCTACGCGGACTCGCTGTACGGCCGTGACGTCTACAACGTCTTCGCGACCGCTGCCATCGAGGACCCGTTCAACGCCGTGCTCCAGAGCATGTTCGTCGGCCCGACCTCGTCGGTCTGCAACAACGCAGCCGACGTGACGACCGCGACGTTCGGATTCCTCCCGATCAACAACTGCGGTGACACGACCCTCAAGGGGTCGTTCTTCTCCGGCAACTCATGATTCACCGTCGAGACACATCAACCCCCTTTCGAAAGGCCAACCACATGACATCCATTCGACGCAGCAGGAAGGCGCTGCTCGGACTCGCAGCATTTGCGTCCGTCGCCGCCGTCCTGCCGTTCACCAACTCCGCACAGGCGTTGCCACCGGGCACGGCTCCGGCCGGCACTGCGGTGCTCAGCCCGGCCAGCGGGAACAACCTCACCAGCGGCTTCCAGATCCAGCTCCCGGCCGACACCTCCGGCCCCGCGGCCGGCCTCCCGGCCAGGTGCCCGGGTGACGGCGTCAACGGGCACCGCTGGCACACCTACATCATCCCGATCACCAGCGACCCGGCCTCGACGACCTACGCAGGCGGTGTCCCCGTCGGACCGGCCGTCTCGTCGAACCTGCGCAACCCGAGTGGCACGTTCATTCGGAACCAGCTGCCGGGAACCGGCGACGGCCTGATCGCCCAGCCGCCTGCGGGCTACACCTGGGTCGGCCTCGGCGCCGGTGCGGGAATCCTGCCGGCCGGTGGCTACAACATCGGTATTGCGTGCACGCTTGACGTCGCCGGCGTCACCGAGGTCCAGAAGTTCTGGAACACCCAGATCACGGTGACCAGCACGGGCGCCACGACGTTCAACTACGCAACCGGTGTCGTTCCCGCGGCGCCGGTGTTGACGACGTCGAGCTACGACGCCGGCACGACGACAGCGACGGTGAACTTCACCCACGCGGCGTCGCTCCCGGCCACCTCGGGCTACACGGCGACGATCACCGGTTCGCCGGCGATCGCTCCGATCCCGGTTCCGGCTGGAGCGACCTCGTTCCAGATCCCCGGCGTTGCGCTCGGTTCGTCGTACACGGTGAGCTTGGTCGCATCGAACACGGTCGGCGACAGTGCACCGTCGAACACGATCACGGTCGTCGGTGCGGTGACCGCACCGGCTCCGGTGGTCACGGCTCCCGATGCCTTCGAGGGCAACGCGGTGACGGTCAGCTGGCTCGCTCCGGCGTCCGGACCGGCTCCGGCCAGCTACGACGTGGCGATCACGCCCGGTGGTCCGACCTTCACGGGTGTGGCCGGGCTCAGCCAGGTCGTTCCCGCTGGTCTGGCGATCGGTAGCTACACCGCCACGGTCACGCCGAACTACGCGGCGGGATCGGGTGTCACCGGAACGGCTGGATCAGATGGCTTCAGCGTCACGCCGAACACCCTCGTGCTGCAGGAGATCACGGTCACCCGTCCCCCGGGTGCCCTCATCCTGACCCAGCGTTGTGGTGTGTACGGTCCGCTGGATGCCTTCACGGCGGTCGATGCGTTCCCGGGCTTCCCGCGGAACCTCGCCCTCGAGACGGCCAGCGCCGACCAGATCGGCACCTCGCCTGACATCGACCTCGTCACCCCGGGTGTCCAGGTCGACCCGGAGTTCGGGAACTACCCCGAGCCCCAGCCGCCGACGTACCCGACCGAGTGTGGTCTGTCGATGGGTTCGGCCCGCTTCGTCACCTCCGGCGCCCTCGCCGGCCAGTTCTACACGGCCTCGGGCCGCTTGAACCAGGTGACGGTGCTCGACACCCGTGACACCGACACCGGATGGATCGCCCGTGGCGACGTCGAGGACAACTTCACCGGCACCACCGGCAACACCTTCAGCGGTGACTACCTCGGCTGGACCCCTCAGGTGACCGACACCTCCGACCCCGTGGGTGGTTCCACCTACGACCAGGTCGTCACCCCCGGCCCACAGGTGCTCCCGGGCACCCCCTCGGGCCTGACGAACAACCCGATCCTGGGTGAGTCGCCGGTCAACGCCGGCTTGGGCATCGCCACGATGGACGCACGGATGAAGTTGCTCATCCCCGCTTCCGCCAACGCAGCCGACTACAGCGCGACCCTGTCGCTCACCGTGGTCCCTCGCCCCTGATCAACCCGTAACACCATTCCCGTAATCAACGAACACCCGTGACAGGCGGTGTGGGGCAGCGATGCCCCACACCGCCGACGGCGTTCTCGACACCGAAAGCCCCAACCATGATGACCATCCGCCGGCGTCTCGCTCTGCTGACCTCTGTGCTCGCATTCGCGGCGCTCGCACCGACGGTGTCGGTGTCCGCCCAGACCGACGATGCCGGCAACCCGCCGCCAGTGGATCCGGTCGAGCCGACGATCGACGAACAGGGCAACGAGATCGTCCACAGCTGGGCGCTCGCCCCCGCCGGGACCGACGACGCCAACGGGGCCGGCAACCGGTCGAACCTCTCCTACGTCGCCGACCCCGGCACCGTCATCGAAGACGCCGTGACGCTCTACAACCTCAGCAACGTGCCACTCGTGTTCGGCATCTACGCCACCGACGCACTCAACAACCCCGACGGTGAGTTCGACCTGCTCGAGGCCGACGAGGTCCCGGTCGGCGTCGGCAGCTGGGTCGACATGGGCGCCGAGCAGATTCCCGTCGAGGCCCGCACCCAGGTGACCATCCCCATCACCATCACGATCCCCGAGAACGCGACCCCAGGCGACCACGCCGGCGCCGTGCTCGCCTCGAACGCCGCCGTCTCGACCGGACCGGACGGCCAGCAGCTCACCCTCGACCGACGGACGGGCACCCAGATCTTCGTGCGGGTCAACGGCCCGCTCACCGCGGAACTCGCTGTCGCCGACATCGCCACCGACTACACCTCCTCGCTCAATCCGCTCTCGGGGTCGGCGACGGTGTCGTACACGATCGAGAACCGCGGCAACGTCAGCCTCGGTGGCACGGTGCAGGCCTCCGTCGGTGGTCCGCTCGGCCTCGGCGAGCAGAAGGGGACCGAGAACGAGCTGCCACTGCTGCTGCCCGGCTCGAGCATCACCCTCACCGAGAACTTCGACAACGTCCCGGCGTTCGGCGTCGCTGTCACCAAGGTCCAACTGAACCCCTCCTCCGACGGTGACGCTGCGGTTGCGGCGTCGACGCAACAGTCGATCACGTTTGCTCCGCCGATCGCGCTGCTCATGTTCCTGCTGGCCGGCCTGTTCGGACTGCTCGCCTGGCGGGCGTATCGCCGCCACCAGCAGCGGGCCATGGCGGAGGGCGCGGCCGAGCCCGAGTCGCTCGAGTTCGATCGCGAGCGGGAGCACCAGCCGACGTGATCGCTCGTCGCGCGCTCGCTGCCGTGCTCATCGGCATCACCGTCCTGGTGGGGGCCTCGGCCGTCGCTGCCCAGTCGCAGCTCAGCGGTCCGACCGTCACGCTCGACCGGTACGAGCTGGTCCCTGGTGAGCGAGTGAAGCTCACGATCGTCGGGTTCAGCTCCGAGGTCGTCAACATGGCGTTCTGCGGCAACGAGGGGCGCCGCGGGTCGGTCGACTGCAACGTTCGTGCGACCCAAGCGCACGAGACCGAACCCGATGGCGCACCCACGCTGGCCGAGATGCCCGTGTCGGCGCCACCGGTCGCCTGCCCGTGCATCGTGCGGGTGTCGAGCCAGGACAACCTCGAGATCGCCGTCGTGCCGATCACGCTGGTCGGCCACCCCGTCGGAGATGTCGTCGGCGGTTCGGAGTTCGAGACCCCGTTGCTCGTCGACATCGTCGCCAACGCCGCCCCCGACGGGCTCGGCGACCAGCTGAGATCATCGCTGGGAGGTTCGGCCACCTACGACGTGACGATCCAGGTTCGCAACAACGCGAGCTTCGACATCGAACGGGTCGCGCTCGCGGCGACCTTGCAACGCCTCCGATACGACGATGTCCGCTCGATCGCCGTTCCCGATCCGGGCCGGCTCGAACCCGGCGAGACTTGGGAGCAGACGGTGCAGGTCGATGTCCCCTCGCTCACCTTCGGCGACGTCGAGTGGACTGCCACCGCGTCCGGGCAGGGGCCGTCGGCCACCGCCACCGACACCACCACCTCGACGCCCGTGCTGTTGATCGTGCTCGGCGTCGTGCTGCTCGTCGACCTCATCCTGCTCGCGGTGCGCCTCCTGATGCGGGTTCGGCGCCGCCGTTCGACCCGCGAGCCCGACGACAATCCGTTCCTCGACGACGACTGGCGCCCCGACGGCTCCCACGACGACGCCGGCCGGGTCACACCGGTCCCCGAGTCCCAACTGGTGAGTTGACGTCGGCTGGCCGGAGTGCAGATGGAACCGACGTGATCAGCACTCGTAGCGCCCGACGGTCACGGTGGACGCTGCTGGCGGCTGCCACGGCGGCGCTGTCGGCAGCGGTGGCATTTCCCAGCCCGGACGCCGCTGCTCAGGTGACTCCTGGATGCGCCGTCGATCTCACCGGCCTGCTCGGTTGGTGGCGCGGCGAGGACAGCGGTGCGGCGCAGGTCGGGCCCGATCTGGCCGGATCGCCGGGATTCGACAGCGGCCTCGTCGGTCAGGCGCTGGTTCTCGACCAGGACACCGATCTGACGGCAGCCGCGCTGGCGTCGGTCTCCGACGCCCTCACCATCGAGATGTGGGTTCGTCCCGATCCGTTGGGTCCCTTCCCGTCGATCCAGACACTCGCGAGCCGGTGGGACGCTCCGAGCCAGGACGACGCGGCCCGCTCGTACTTCTTGTACCTCGACGGCTCGGCGAATCTCGCGTTCGAGACCGATGACGTCTCGCTGCGTCGTTCGCAAGGGGTTGCCGCGGCAGTGCCGCAGCTGTTCGACGGTGCGTTCCACCATGTCGCGGCCACGTGGGACGCGACGACGATCTCCTTGTACGTCGACGGTGTCGTGGTGGCCTCGGCGCCATCGCAGGGCGGCCCGTTGAACGCCGCGTCGTCCACCCCGTTCCGTCTCGGCTCGAAGTCGGGAATCGGGCCGCCGTTCCGTTACGGAGGACTGATCGACGAGCCGAGCGTCTGGAACCGGGCGCTCACCGCAGCCGAGATCGGTGACATCCAGAATCGGTCGTCGGCGGGCAAGTGCGACTTCGTGCCCGTCGAGCAGGCCAAGCTCACCTCGCCGACAACGGCTGCCAACGACCGCTACGGCACCTCCGTCGCGGTGAACGGTTCGACGGTCGTCGTCGGAGCCCCGTTTGCCGGGCTCTTCGGGCAGTTCACCGGCACGGCGATCGTCTACACCGGCAGCGGCTCCGGGTGGACCGAGCAGGCCCAACTCGTTGCCGACGACCCCCAGGTCGGCGACCGGACGGGATGGACCGTCGACGTGTCCGGCGACACGATCGTCACCGGCTCCTACGCCAACGATGCCGCGGGACCCGACAGCGGCGCCGCCTACGTCTTCTTCCGGACGGGAACATCGTGGGCGCAGCAGGCCAAGCTCGTGCCAGCCGATGCGGCCGGTGGCGACGGCACCGGATACTCGGTCGCCATCGACGGCGACACCGTCGTGATCGCCTCGGTGGCCGACGACGACGCGGGCCAGGACAGCGGGTCAGCGCACGTA
>JBGSII010000280.1:0-3050 GCA_041742555.1 Ilumatobacteraceae bacterium | reverse complement strand
TCCCAGAGGATCTCGATGCCGGCCTGCTCGGAGAGTTCGACGGCCAGCGGAGCGCCGGTGACCTTCCGTGGGTCGAGGTCTCGTATCAGCGCGGCGATCTGTTGGCCGGCCCATCGGACCAGGGGGACGTCGGCTGCCGCGACGACGGCGATCTCGGCATCGCTCGGGATCAGTGTGGCTACTGCGGACCCACGGGTCGCTCGCCGCCGTCTGAGCCACCGCAACCGAAGAGCGAGGCCGGTGCTCAGCGCTGTGGCTCCCGCGAGCCCAACGAGGACAGGCGTCGCGCCTCCTTCGTTGCCGCGTGTCGGTGTCTCCGTGTCGCTGGGCGAAGCTGGTACCGACACGACCGACGCAGGCGCTGTGGTCGCCGGGGCTGGCAGCGCCGTAGTGGTTGTCGGGGTTGGCGGCGCAGCGGTGGTCGGCGGTGGGGTGGTCGTCGGTGGAGTTTCGCTCGGCGCAATCTCGGTCTCGATGACCTCCGTGTTCTGCTCCGGTTCAGCAGGCGCGGCGGGATCGGACCCGGGCTCCTCTGTTGCGGATTCCGGCGCCGTGGGGATGACGAGGTTCCAGCCCACGACGATGAGGTCGGGGTCCGTGAGCCGCCTGCCGTCGGGTTGCACGCGATCGCCGTTGGCCTCGAACAGCTCGGGGTAGCGAGATGGGTCGCCGAGGTAGTGGTCGGCGATCGAGGAGAGCGTGTCGCCTCGTTGCACGACGTGTACGACCTCCGCCGCGTCTGTCGTCTCGATCGGCGACTGAGGCGCCGGAACTTGCAGCTCGCTGGGTAGGCGCAGCTGCCAGCCGGGCACGATCAGCTCAGGGTTGGTCCACGATCGACCGTCCGGCTGGGGAAGCCCGCGGTTGATCTCATAGAGCTCGCGCCACCGCAACCCATCGCCCAGGTGCGCCTCGGCGAGGCTCCATGGACTGTCCCCCCGTTCGACCTCGATCACCGGTGCGGCCTTCTGCGGGCTGCTCGGCGGGGCGGTCTCATCCAATGAGGTCGCGCCCGCCGTCGTCCTTGCCGGGGCAATTGTCATCTCGATGACATGACCGGGTTGTGGCGACTCGTGCGCGAACGAGGCCGGGTTGACCGTTGACGCGGTGGCCGCTGTGGCTCGGGGGACAGAGGCGTAGGAGGGTCCCGCACTCTGGAGCAGGCTCAGCATCAGCAGGACCCCGGCGACGAGGGTCCGAGCGGATCGTTGGAACGGCCCGGCGAACGCGATTCTTGGCGCTTGGATGCCGCGGATGCCGGCGACGAATTCGACGACCACCGCAGCAGCGAAGGTCGCCCATGCGACCCACGCCGCCAACGTGAGCACGACGAACACCGTCGTGTCCGACACGGCGGTGTCGCTGAGCCGATCCAACCAATCGGAGCTCGGCGAGCCAGGGAGGCGCCCCCACGACGAGAGGAGAACGGGTAGTCCGATGAGCAGCGCCGCGAGTGCAGCGAGGCTCGCCACTCCGCGAATGAGCGCTCGCAGGCGGGTCATGGCAACTCAACCTTCACGATGTTCACGGTCGAGGTCGCCGTGAAGCTGGCGGTCTCCGCGCCGGCGAGGCGGAGAAGTTGGAGGCTGGTGGCGCTCGTGACAGTGACCGTGATGGTCTCGTCGGTGATCGCGACAGTGCCGGTTGCGTCATGCGCAGCGAGGTAGTCGAGTGCGGCGCGTTCGGCTGCGACGGGGTCGAGAACTGTGAGCCCCTGCACAGCCGCCGCGGAGTCGAGTTCCTGGGCTCCAGCGCGGGCGGCGGAGCTGGCCAGCGCGAATGCGTCGCTTCTGGCGCGGAGCATGGTGCCGCCGTCGATGACGAGGCCGATGATGAGCACGCAGGCAACGGTCGCGCTGATGGCCCAGACGGTGACCGATCCCCGATCGTCCCGGAGGTCGACACGGCGGCTTCGCCTGAGGGCGTTCATGGCGTGCGCTCCCGGAACGCGTCGCGAACCTCGCTCGCCGTTCCGGAGATCGAGAGGCTGCCGGGGAGTGGGAGCACCGATGCTTCCTGCAGGTCGGCGGAGCAGGTGACGGTCACTTCGATCATGTCGTCGGCGATTGATGCGTCCATCGACATGGAGCGGCACGATGGCGAACCGACGTCGAGCGTCGCGGCGACGGTGCGCTCGACCTCGGCGAGCCGGCTCTGCGGGTCCCTGGCGATCGACAGGTCACGAGCAGCCATGCGCGCTGCCGCGTCCACGTCGGCGCGAGCGTTGCTGACCCGCCCAACGGCGATCACGCCGAGAAGCAGCAGCCCGAACAGCGGAGCGAGGATGACCAGCTCGACCGACACCGAGCCACGGTCGGAGCGGGCGGCGGTCACGGCTCGATCCGTTCCGTCGGTGCGTCCACGGTGACCGACACGGTGAACGACACTCCCGGCAGGATCGAGACGACCCGGCCCGAGACGGTCACCGACGACACAGCTGCGGTGCGGGTTGCATCGACGTTGCGGTTCTCGAGCCCGCCACCGGACTGGTCGAGGAACTCGGACGCGACCTCGATGCCCTCGCCCGGCGATCCGTTGATCGTGCGGACGTGATCCAGTCCATGGCGCGCGGCGGTCTGGGCGACGGCGCGGGTGTGGTACCAGACGCCAACCTGCACAACCATGAGCAACAGCAGCACCATGGCCGCAGACGCGATGACGAACTCGACGGTCGACGAACCGCGATCACGCGCCGCCCCATAACCGGCCTCGCCGTCGGGGCGCGCTCGTTCGTCGCGCGGCGGGTCGAGCCCGCAGCCGTTGCGATGCCGTCGCACCGCGATTCCTGTCAGAGCTCGAGACCGGCGATCTTGATGTCGACGGCCGCTGCGATTGCTGCCATCGCTGCGATGGCGATGGCCGCGGCGGCCGCGACGATGATCACCTTCTCGACGATCTCGCCGCGGTCGGCCTCTTCGGCGGCGCGTGCTCGTACTTCGATGAGTTGTGTCTGGAACCAGACGATGATCGCTGTCATTGCTGTTGCCTTTCTCCGTACCGGGGTTGTGGGCCGGCCTTTCTGTCATTGGAAGAGGACGTAGATCGCAGGG
>JBGSII010000279.1:0-13042 GCA_041742555.1 Ilumatobacteraceae bacterium | reverse complement strand
GTTGACGCCCGACCTTGTAGTGACCCAGAGCGATGTCAGCTGTCGCTACGCCGGGGTCACGTCGGGGTCACGTCGCGGCGGGCATGGGCTGCCAGAGCTGCACCGGATTCCCGTCGGGGTCGACGAGTTGTGCGAACCGGCCGTTCGGATATCGCTCGCTGTCGACCTCCACGTCGAGTCCAGCGCTTCGCAGCTGCTCGACCATCGCGTCGAGGTCGGCGACACGGAAGTTGATTCCCCAACCCGTCGGTCCGAGATGGGGGCTCTGCCAGTGCTCGGGCCCGAACGGAGCGAACACCGTCTCACCCTCGTCCTGACGCCAGACCGGGTCGCCATAACTCTCGCCAGGGCCGCTCACACCGAGATGTTCGGCGTACCAGGCGGCGAGTCCGTCCGGATTCTCCGACTTGAAGAAGAACCCGCCGATTCCGAGCACTCGTTCCATCCGCGCATCGTAAACGCTGACCACTCCGCCCCCGGCGACCTCACCCCAACCGAGTTCCATCTCGCCTGGACCGCGACCCAGCAACCCCCAAGCCGCAGAGCGACTGAACCACCGAGGCCACACACCCGGATGGAGTCGCGGGTGCGAGGATCGAGCGAGCGGACGCTGCTCGCAAGCGCGTTCATGTCGTCGGCGCTGAGCTGGGCGAGCACGAACCGGTCACAGCGGTACGACACGCCGGTGAGACCGCTCGGCGTTACATGATCCCTGGCCAGAAACTCTCTGACCAGGGACGTTGCGTGGAGCGGACGACGGTAATCGAAACCGCATCATCAGCTTGGAAGGCTGAGGTTCTACCGTTGAACTACGTCCGCAAGAGCTGACACCCTATCGGGCGTCGGGTCGGACCATCAGCGCAACAATGCGTGGAGCGCGCAGACCCACGCAGCGCGAGTGCGGTCGGCGTCGCTCGTCAGGAACCTGCGGTGAATCGTGTACGACTCGTAGCTCGTGAGGACAACGATGGCGTCGACCAGCAGATCACGGTCGGCCTCGCTGATTGCGGCAAGTTCCTCGGCGAAGTGTTGCGCCACCTGCACTCGGAATGCCTGAGCGATCTCCGCGATGCCTTCGTCGATCGACGGCATCGACGGCGCCCTCGTTCGGGCGAGCCGCATCGTGCCGTCCACCGACTCGTACAACGCCATGCGGGCATCGACGATCGCCGAGATTCGTTCCTCGAGCGACCCGGTCCCGATGTCCGGGATGCCGGCCAGCGGTCTCGCCTCGCTGAACGCCTGGTCGATCGCGGTCTGCCTGAGGTCGTCGAGATCGTCGAAGTACCGAAAGATCGACCGGTGCGAAACGCCGGCACGATCGGCGATCTCGGAGGCGCTCGGTCGGAGGTTTCCCTCACGGATGATCGCGAGCAGGGCAGCGATGACTGCGGTGCGATTCCGGGTGCGCCGCATCGTGCGCCCGTCGACGTGATCATCTTCGAGCGCGGCGTCCAATTCCTGTCCTGTTGCCATACCTCTACGCTCACCTACGAGATGTCGGAAGAACCGGTTCTGAGTCGCCGCCGATGACCGGTGACGAGGCTATCACCGTCGAGGTCGAGCCGAGCCTCGTCATCCGCGTCCGCAAACTGATGGACAAGGCAACAGCGACGTCGAACGTGCACGAGGCCGATGCCTTCTCGCGTAAGGCGGCTGAGCTGATCGCCCGGCATCGCATCGATCCGACGTCGCTCGTGGACTCCGATCGGGATGACCTCGCCGTCCGCGAAATCGCCCTCGGACGAGGAGCGTACGTCCGAGCAAGGCTGGCGCTGTTGATGGCAGTGGCCGAAGCACACGACTCCCGGGTGGTGTTCGCGACGACACCGGCGGGCACCGTTGCCTACGTCGCCGGTCATGGCTCGGACCTCGAGTTGGTGGAGGTGATGTACACGTCGCTGCACGCCCAGGCGGCAACGCAGATGGCCATGGAGCGCCGAGCGACTCCGGCTGCCACGCAGCGACATCGGCGATCGTTCCTGTTCGGTTACGCCGACCGGGTGGCCAAGTCCTTCGACGATGCGCTCCGTGCCGCTCGCGCGGATGCTCCCGAGCACGGAGGTGTCGACACCACAGGTCGGTCGCCGGCGCGACTCGAGCGACTCGAACAAGTCGACCGGTTCGTCGCCAAGCGATTCGGGCGGGTTCGGGCAGCTCGGAGTGCTGCCGGAGCAGAGGTGGGAGGATGGACCGCCGGGAGTGCAGCCGCTGAACGAGCAGATCTCGGCCGGAAGCGAGTCGAGGGTCGGCGATCGATCGGTCCGGGATGACACGCGACGACGGGCGAGCCGAGGTGTATGCAGCAGAGGTCGCCGCGTTCGACGGGACCGATCTCGAGGAGGTCCGGCCGTTCGCGCAGATCGCCGCGGCGGTCGCTGAGCTGGTCGGCGGCGCGTGGTGGCCGGGGCCACCGGTGCGAGTCGTCGCGGCCAGACGTGATTCCACCACCTCGAGCACCCGGTGCGCCGGTGGCGAGACCACGATGATCCGGCTCGCCGCTCCCCAATTGACGATCGCAACCGCCGCACACGAGCTGGCTCATGCGCTCGCCGGACCGGGAGCGGGGCACTCTCCAACCTTCCTCGCGGCGTACCTGGATGTCGTGAACGTGATCACGAACCTTCACGCCAGCGACCGGCGAAGGGAGTTGCACGTCGGCCAACTCCGCACAGCGCTCGACGCCGTTGGCCTTGTTGTCGGACCACGGGCCTGGCCCGCACCGCCCGAGTCGACCGGCACGGCGATCGCGCTCTGATCCGGGATCCGTCAGTAGCATCGACGCCGGTATCCGGGATGTAGCGCAGCTTGGTTAGCGCGCCTGCTTTGGGAGCAGGAGGCCGGGAGTTCGAATCTCCCCATCCCGACTGGCCCAGGCCCGACCGCACAGGTGGCGAGGTCCTCCGGAGTCGAACTCGACATACGGTTGTGAGGTGACTGGCTTCGGAGCCAGAGTTCGATGCGTTCCTGGTCGTCTACGATGCTGCGATGGAGCGTGAAGGCCCGTCAGCGGAATCGAGCGGAGCGCCTCACCCATCGGAGAAGGCTGAGGAGGTCGAACCGTTACGGATGACGCCACCGGACGGCAGCGCGTCAGTGGAGCAGACTCAGTACGGACCCGAGGAGGTCCACAGTGTTCTCACCCCAGCTGGACAGATCAACAGCGTCGGGCAGTTCTCTCGCGGCCTCGGTCCTCGATGGACCAAGATCCTGCTCTTCGGCACGCTCGGCTTCATCCTCGCCATCGGGATCCTCACCGAATTCCGCTGACCCACCGGAAGAAGGGCCGGTGAGCGATTTCGGTGGTTGTGCCCGTCAAAGTGCGGCGCCACAATCGGGCCGCGATGCAGCGCGAGTTGCTGTGGCGCCACCGGGTTACGGGGCGAGTGTTCTCGAGCGATCTCGTCGGCACGCCCACGTTGCAGACGGACCAACGGAAGGCGACGGGGACCCGGGTCGACCATCGACCTGGGCCCCGCGACTGGAGTCTCGGCGCACCAGTGGTGAGAACCTGCGACATCAGTTTTCGGAGTTGTTGCCTGGCCCAAGCGTTCGGAACCCCGAGAGTTGCTGGGGTGAGGTCGGGTGTGGGATTCAGCTGAGTTCGTGGACTTTGGCGGTGTCAACGTGTTGCTGGAAGGCGGCAATCTTGCCATCGCGAATGGCCCACACGTGGGCCATCTTCACCGAGGCGGGCTCGCCGGTCTCCTTGTGCTTCCAGGTGTAGGTCCCGAGTGTCACGACGGTGTCGCCGTCGGCGACGTACTGCTCGGGTACCACGGAATAGTGGTCGCCGATCTCGCCGAGTCGCATGAACACGCCGTCGAGCACTGATTGAGGTCCGACGTAGGTGCCGGCGAGCGGGAAGCCATCGGCCTCGGTCCACTGGATGTCGTCGGCCATGGCGCCGAGGACGGCGGGCACGTCGCCGACTGCGAAGCACCGATAGACGTTTTCGATGAGTTCTTGGTTGGTTGCCATCTCATGGACTCCTTCTATGTGGGGCGACCGTGTGTCACCTACAACGAAGGCGTTCGTTCGTGATCGGCGTGTGGTTCGTTCCGAACGAACCATGTTCGCCACGTCAGGTCGTCCACGCGATGTCGACTGCCGGCTCGTAGCAGCAGGACACCCCTGTCACGATCGACTGGTCGAGGTGTGCCGCTAGGTCTGGTGCCCTGGATGCGAGCTCGTTGATGGCGTGACGAACCGTTCGAGTCACGTTGACGCGAGCCTTCTCGGTCGGAGAGCCGGAACGCCGCGGCCGGCCACCGAAGCCGGTGGCCCGCTTGAGCTCGGCGATCAGCGCGTCACGCTCGGCGCTGCGCTCCGCATGCCGCTTGGTGTCGCCGCGAATCGCCGCAGCATCCAGCTCGTCGTCGAGCTCGGCGAGACGGCGTCGGTACTGCATGAGCGCTTGCTGGTCGAGGAGTGGGCCGGTGTCGGCGCTGGGCAGCGGGGTCTCGCTCTTCGCCCCGATCAGCGAGAGCGCCGGTACGGGCTGGTGCGGTCGTACGACCAACTCGCGGAGGTGCCACAGGCCCTTCAGATCGGGCATGTGCAGGGTGGCTCCATTGAACTCGATGCGCCAGATGCCGTCGTGCGGCTGAAGGATCGCACGCTGAACGGATTCGGCCTGCGTCGTCTTCCTGAGGAGCTCGGCCATCAGCCGTGCGGTTTCGACCTCACGCATCTCCTCCGCGAGCGGGAGACCCTCGCGGAGGAGCTTCGAGGTCGTGGCCAGGTCGCCTTGCTGTTCGGCCACCCGAGCAACCGCGAGGAGTGCGGTCGACATCGTTCCGTGCACGTAGCCGATTCGCAGAGCACCGAGGTCGCGTCGAAGACGCAAGGCCCGTTCCCAGTAGTGGCGCGCCGTCTCGAGAGCGCCACGATCTTCCCACGTGCTGGCCACGTCGTTGCAGCCGACCATGTCGGCGATCCCGTAGCCGTGTTCGGCGCTCACTTCGTGACACTTCATGAACATCGACAGCGCACCGTCGTCGTCTCCGGTTGCCCGCCGGGCATTGCCCACGTTCCAAGCGCAGAAGGCCTCGCCCCACGAGCCCGCGTATCGGGTTGCGATGTCGTGGCCGGCTTCGGTGCGAACGAGCGCCGACGTGGGATCGCCGTTGAACACGTCGCACTCACCACGCAGGCAGAGCAGCATGCCGAGGATCAGCGGCGGTTCGTCAGCGTCGGAGAAGGCGCCGGAGATGGTGTCGATCCCGAGATCGATGATCTGCGCTGCGGCACACCAGTCGTCGGTGTCGTGCGCAACGAGGAACGCTTCGCAGAACAGGCTCGTGGCGCGGAGGTCGGCCGGCGCTTCGGGTGCCGCCAGACGTCCGCGCTCGAGCCAGGAGATGCCCTCGCGGAGCCTGCCCTGTGACCACCAGAAGACGTTGAGGCTCGCCGCGAGGCCCAACGCCGCTTCGGGATCGATCTCGAGGAGGTGTTCGAGTGCCACGCGGGTGTTGTCCTCGATGCGATGGAGCACGTCCAGGTGCGGACGCTCCGGGCCAGTCATCGTGGCGCCGGACTCGCGCAGCCCGATCTCGAGGTAGCAGTACGCGTGACGATCGCGGATCACATCGAGCTCGCCGGTCAGGGCGAGCTGCTCGGTGGTGTACTGGCGAATCGTCTCGAGCATCTGGTACTGACCGGTGGCCTCATGCTTCAGCAGCAATGACTTCTCGACGAGACGGCCGGTCAGACCGGCGACCTTCGCAGCGCTCTGACCCTCGCTTGCGCACACCGCGTTGATCGCGGCGAGATCGAACCCGCCGGCGAACACGGCCATCCGTCGCAGCAGCCGGCGCTCGTCCTCGGGCAACAAGGCGTCGCTCCACTCCACGGTGGCTCGCAGCGATCGCTGCGAACCATCGGCCCGCCGCGCGGCATGCGGCAGGAGGTCGAACAGCTCGTCGAGGTGACGTGAGATGTCCTCCAACTCGAGCCCCGCCACCATCGCTGCCGTCAGCTCGATAGCGAGCGGAAGACCATCGACGCGACGACAGATCTCGCCCATCAGCCAGACCGCGCGATCGGTGTCCAGCGACGGGTGTGTTCTGTCACCCGCTCGCTCCCGGAACAGGCGAACCGCCGGACACGCGTCGATCTCCGCGCGGCCAGCGTCGGTGCCCGCCACCGTCAACGGTGCCAGTCGGTGGTTCAGCTCATCCATGACCCACAAGGGCTCGCGACTCGTCGCGAGCACGTGCAGGCGAGGGAGCCGAGCGATGAGCTCCTCGACGAGTTGGGCCACCGCCGAGACGACGTGCTCGCAGTTGTCGAGCACGAGCAGAAGATCACGGTCCGCCAGCCATCGGGTGAGCGCTTCCACATTGGACTCACCGCCCGAGCGCTGCAGCCCGACCTGCGCTGCCACCTCGCCCGCGACAAGGTCCGCCGACCGCAGAGAAGCAAGCCAAACGACGAACACGCCATCGGGAAACCGCGCCGATGACTCCGCTGCCACAGCGAGCGCCAACGCTGTCTTGCCCACGCCACCAGGACCGGTCACTGTCGTCAACGGCACCGAAGCGACGGTCTCGGCGAGCGCGGCGATGTCCTGGTCCCGCCCAACCAGCCGACGCGATCGAACGGCGGTGCTCTGACGACCCAACCCTCGAGCTTCAAGCTGCCCGGTAACTCCTTCGTCGGCGCCCACCACGCTGAAAGTCTCCCATCCCCACGCCTCTCGATCCAGGTTCGGTCGCGGGGCAGGTCAGAGCCGGCGACGGACTCGACCAAGCTGACAGGCATTGCGGGAAGCACTGGTGAGCGACCCGACCTCGCGCCCACGACTCGCGGCAACATGAGACGAGGCGATGGAGCCAGGCCAATACCGCTGGGTCAGCGACGAGATTACGTGGTACCGCAATGGAGCCGGAGTGCAGCGCTGGGTGGGCTTGGACGACCGTGATTATGGCGAGCGATATTCGGTGCCCTCGAACGACAATTCGGCCATGCCCGCGCCCCATCTAAGAGCGGCGGTTGGGCTAGCCGGCGCTCTCAACTACTTGCGTCGTCACCCCGCGGGCGATCGACCGGAAGTAGGGAGACCCTGGACTCGTCCACGTCTACTCCTATCATCTCGGCCAGCACGGCGATGTCGATCTCAGCAGCCGATCTCCCCGCCAGTAGCACCTTGTGCTCGGTGGGCTGGTCATCGACCAGCACGACGGCCCAGTCGCGGTAAACCTCTCGCACCACGTCAGCATCGCACGTACGCGGCAGCCTGCCCCGAACGCCGGGTCGGGACGGGCCCGCGACACCGTTCGTCGCACAGGAGTTGAAGAAGCCGAGGGCCTACGTCTGCGGCGATTCCGCGACACCAACGGACTCCAGGTCTGTACCGCAAATCTCGTTGATCGTGTTGACGAGCGACGTAGTCGACCATTCGTAGCCTCCGTCGGAATCGCTGCCCACTTCGAGTTCGAGACGGCTCTGCGCCAAGGCGCTGTTGATTTTCTCGACGATTGCGGTCGGCATGTCATCTGTCGGAACCGACTCGAGTCCATCAAGAAGCGATGTAGGTTCCAACGGAACACGAGAGTCGAACTCGGCGAGCGCCGGCTGGCACCACGCAGCGACAGCGTCGACGTCCGGGACAGTTCGACTGGTCGCGGTTGCCCCCGGCGGCTCAGAGGAGCTGCTGTCGCATCCGACGAGCGCACTGCCGGCAGCGAGCGCTGCAACAAGAAACCACGATGAGAAACCCAAATTGTTCTGTTGCACGGTGACCCAGTGCTCCTCTCGACAGTTCAGGATCCTGGGATTCAGCACCTCAGTCTGACGTGCTGCGTACATCGACGGTTCCCGGCAATCTTGGCGACGGAAACGAGCGTCACGGTCGTCTCGCCATCGGTTACGGCTAGTAGGCAACTGCCTGAGCGGCTTGGGGCCGGAGTGGAGCCGGTCACCCGTCGATGAGGCGCTCGTAGCGCTGTCTCGCACCCTGACGCGTGACTCCGAGCTGCGCACCAATCGTGCCCCATGACAGACCAGCGGCTTTCGCTGCAATGACGGACGCCTCGAGTCGTTCTTCTGCGGCGCGACGCCCCGATGCCGCAGCACGCAACTCGCGAAACACTGCGCCATCAACTGGTCGCACACGGCCTTGGTCGACAGCGTCGTCAAAGGCAGCGACGAGGGCGTCGACCTCGGCGTCAGACAGGTCACGGGGATGCTTCTTCGCGGTTGCCATATCAATCACAGCCATTCCAGGTATTGGTTCCGTGCTCGCATTGCATGAATTGCGTACTCGATGTCGTCGGTGACGACGATGCCGACCTCGATCAGGTTCCCGGACTGGTCCGGGCCTACCAGCATCACGAAGTCGGTCTGGTTCGTCAGAGCGGCCACCGGCGAGCGAGTTCTCAACGGCGTGGCGAATGTCATCGTCAGAAATCCCGTGCCTGCGAGCGCTCGCCAGGATCTCCACACCGACAAGAGTAGTTGTCAGCGGGAGCAGTCGCAACGGTCAATGCAGACATCCAACGATCGGGTCGCTCAGGCCGGCTCGCCGTCCGAACACTCCGACCGACGCCGCAACAACGCCGGCTTGCCACACATGGTTCGGCCCGCTCGTAATCGCGAGCAAGAACGCTCCGAGCCGCGCATGAGTTCCGGCGAAGTGTTGGACCTCTGAGCCCGATCTACCCGCCGCATAATGCCGCCGTTTGACACTTCCTCCCGAAGCTTGAGATTGACGAACCAAAGCTGTCCGCGGCCGGGCCCCGCGACCCTCTGAGTCCGCGAAGCGGTCTGCTGAAACAGGTGTCTGCAGCTGATACATCCGTCTCCCGCTGATACATCCGACGGTCTCATGTTGCCGGTGGCAGGAGGTCGTCGATGTCGCTCGTCTCGGTGGCGTCCCCCGTGTGACCGACCCGAACATGCGCCAGCGCGAGGCGCCGCGAGCGCACGCTGTCGGGAGGTCACGGCGTGGAGTAGCCACCGACATACAGCATGACCAGGCCGTCCTTGGCCTGCAGTGTCACGGGGAAGGTCAGCTGCCACGATTCTCGCCAGCCTGCTCCGGGACCACTGAGCGACTGGAGCAAGACCGGGATTCCCCGCGAAGACGTCCAACGAACGCCGCACGGCTCGACGACGAACGGAGACGCCGGATCGGTGCGGAGCCTCTCGAGGACCTGCTCCTCGGTCAGGCGGGTGGGTCCAGTGGGGGGTGGGGAGATCGAGGGGCCGCCGAGCGCGGACCCGATCCACGCGGCGTAGTCGTTGGCGAGCTCGGAAGTCAGTTCGCTGTATCCGGCGCCGGTGGTGACGTACTGGACACTGCCAGGGGGGTCCTGCCCGTCCGGCGCGCACTCACTCGGAGCGGTGTAGCCGACGACCACGTTCTCGTCGATCGTCTTCGGGAACTGGATCGCAAATCGCACATCGACGGCGATCGCATCATCACTCCATTCGGCTTCGCAGCCGAGTGGGAGGTCGCCGCCCTGCGACTCGTCGAGAGCACATGACTCGAACCGTTGCACTTCGAGGATCGCCGCCAAGTCGTCGGGGTCCTGCGTCCATGTCTTGAACTCCGGGTTCCATCGTTGGAACGCGAATGGGTACACCCCGTCAGCGAGCGGACCATCCGGCGGACCCAGCGGCGGCGACGTGCCGATGTCCCATTCTTCTGCGCAGCATGGAGCGACGGCTCCATTGCCGAGGGAGCGGGACTCCCAGGCCAACGGGTCGGCCGGAGGTTCGAGTACTTCTGGAACCGCAAGCGACGCTGCAGATCCATTGGTGTCGATGGTCGTGGTGGTCGCCGCTGCGGTGGTGGTCGGCAGGGCAGTCGTGCTGGGTGCCGGGGTCATGGTGACATCAGCGCGCGTGCTCGGCGTCGACGAGTCGGCGGGAGTGGTGGCCGCGCTGTCGTCGCTGGATGAGCACGCGGCCAGCAACGTGAACGCCAACAACAACACGGCGCGACGGCGTGCCTCGATGAACATGGTCTCAGTGTCATCCGAGTCGCGTCGATCCAAGAGAGGCGAACGGCTCATTCCCATTCCCGTCGCGAGAGCGGACTGCGCACACCGATGTCGCATGCAGAGCGCCACTCGTTCGTGTGGCCCGCAGCTCCCGACTCAATGGCCGCGAGACCACTCGACAATGACGCGCCGCGTGCGAGAGGCTCAGCTGGTCGGGCGCTGGGCTTCGTAGTCGGCGATCGCAGTGAGCTGCGCGCCCAGGGTGGCGTCGACCCACTTCGAGCCGGCACCGACGATCTTGTCGTAGCTCGCCTGAACGGGGGCGGCTTGACCGGTGAAGTGAGGCATCACCTCGTAGGCGAACAACTCGTAGCTGTCCTTGGTGGCTTGCCAGTTCGCGAGGTCCGCACCGAGGAAGAGGTAGGCGCCGAAGCCGCCCGTCTTCTCCTGGAGGCGCTGCAGCTGCGCGATCGCCATGTCGGGTGTGCCGATGACCATGCGCCCTGATTCGTTGGCGTAGTCGACGAACTCGTCGAGGTCCGACGGTGGGGGAGGTGCCGACGGGTCGCCGAGGGGGATGATGTGACTCAGGTAGTCGAAGACCCATTGCAGGCCGTAGCGGCAGTTCTCCTTGGCCTGCTCGACGGTCTCCGCGATGTGCATCGGACCCATCAGCCGCCACGACGAGCGATCGACGACGTGGCCGTGGCGGGCCGCCTCCTCGTTCCAGACCGTGAAGTTGTAGTCGAGCACCTCGAACGCGGCGGGCTCGGTGGCGGCGATCGACAGCATGCCGGTCCCGTACCGGCCGGCGAGTTTGGAGCCCGACGGCGACATGCTCGACGCCACGGCGATGTCGAAGTCGCTGTAGGGACGGATCTGGAGCACCGCCTCGTCGCAGGTGAACCAGTCGGTCTTCGCCGTGACGGTCTCGCCCGCGAACAGGCGCATCATCACGTCGAGGGACTCCTCCATGCGGGGCCGTTGCTGGAGGGGATCGATCCCGAGCATCATCGCATCCGAGGTCAGCTGACCGGGCCCGGCTCCGAACATCATCCGACCGCGGGTGAGGTGGTCGAGCATCACGATCCGGTCGGCGAGGATGAACGGATGGTGGTACGGCAGCGAGTTCACCCCGGTGCCGAGCTTGATGTGCTTCGTCCGCTCGGCCGCCGCAGCGATGAAGACCTCGGGGCTGGCGATCAGTTCCGATCCTGCCGAGTGGTGCTCGCCGATCCATGCCTCGGCGTAGCCGAGACGGTCGAGATGTTCCATCAGTTCGAGGTCGCGCTGGAGCGCCAGCGTGGGGTTGACGCCGGTGCGGTGCATCGGTGGCAGGAAGATGCCGAAGCGAAGTGGTGAGTCCGTGGGGCGAAGTCGTGGCATGACCGGATCCTGCCACGATCGACCTGCTCCGGTGTCAGCGAGCCATCGTCGAGTAAGGACGAGAGGAGCACTTCGCCGGCGGCGTAGCTCACGGCCATGGTCAGGATCCCGACGACGAGGGTTCGCGCCAGCATTCTGCGCCGCATCATCTGCCCGGTCCGAGATGCCACCATCGAGGACAACCACAAGGCGACCGTCACCGCCGTCAGGATCGCCCAGGGCTCGACGTCGGCGTCACGCTCGGCCGCCTGCTCGGCCCACGAGGCTCCGCCGACGCTGAGCCCTCCGGCGATCGCCGCCGCTGCTGCTGTGAACAAGAGCACCCGATTCGACGCACCTGCGCCTGCGAAGCCCAACAAGAGCCCGGCTGTGGCGATGATCCCGTCGTTGGCATCGATCGCCCACGAGCGATGTGCCGACGCGTCACGGACCTGCCACCGAACTCCACGCCATCATCACCTCCCAATCGCTTGTCGCGACGGTATCGATGCGCGTCGCGCTGGTGCGAGGTTGGCTCGCCGTCCGTGAACCGGCCGACGGGAGCAGCCCTGCGGGTCAGTACAGACCGTCGCGGTAGTTCTGTTCGAGGTCGGCGGCGATGACCGGCACGAGCGTGTCATCGCCCATCAGTGCGCCGATCTGTTCGGCGATGGGGTTGCGTTCGGCCTCGGACTCATCCGGTGCCGCCCAGAGTTCGGAGCGGATCATTGCCTTCCCGCAGTGGAAGAACGCCTCCTCGACCCCGACGACCGTCGCCATCAGTGCTGGCTTGCCCAGGACGGCGAGCCGATCGAGGAGCTCGGGATCGCGTGTCAGGTGGGCCGTTCCGTTGACCCGGTAGGTCTCGCGCTGTCCGGGGACCATGAAGATCAGCCCGATGCGGCCCGTGGCGAGCACATTTCGGGGGCCGAAGCCAAGCGAGTTTCCCTTTCGCTCGGGGATGGCGAGCGTCGTGGAGTCGATCACGTGGACGAATCCGGGCGGGTCTCCTTTGGGAGATGCGTCGAGCCGGCCGTCGGCATCACAGGTGGCCACAACGACGAAGGGTGAGCGCTCGATGAACTCTCGGGCCGTGTCGTCGATCTCGGTGCGGAGCTTGATCTTGACCCGCTCGCCGGGTGCGCCGATGGCAGCTTCCAGTTCGGCGTCGGTGGTGACAGCGTGCGGATCAGAGAGCTGCGTGGGTGCCATGCTGCAAGCCTTCCATCATTTCGGTCATCCGATCGACACCCCGATGTGCTCGTCGGTGCCTGGTCGGACTGCGTCAGTACGACGCGTCGAGCAGCCAGTCCACCAGCAGCGGGAGCTTGTCGTCAACGGTGTGACCGCCGGGTGTGATCTCGAGCTTCACGTCGACGTCGGCCTCCCGGAGGCGCAGCTCGAGGAGCTGGGCTGCGTCGACGTAGCTGACCACGTCGTCGGCGAGCTGATCGAGTTGCTCGAGGTCGGAGCGGATCGACCCGGTCGGGTCGCGCTCGGCGAGCCACGCGGGGTTGCTCGGGTCCTCGACCTCGCGTGGAGCGGTCCCCTCGGCGGCGGCCCAGACGAAGAACTCGGTGTCGAGATCGGGCGGCCAGTGGTTCGGGTCCGTGAGCGAAGCGACCGAGTCCTGCATCGCGTCGAGGTCCTCGCCGAACGCGCCGTCGAACGCGGCGGAGTGCCAGAACGTCTCGCCGTCGCCCAGCACGGCGCCGGCGACAGGCGCC
>JBGSII010000278.1:0-2251 GCA_041742555.1 Ilumatobacteraceae bacterium | reverse complement strand
CGTCGACCCGGAGATCGCCGCCCGCCGACGCGACGCCGGAGTGCGGCCGCCCATCAAAGGCTGACCGGGCCACTTCATCGTTTGCGCGCAGAACTGGATGAGGTGGCCCATCCGAAGTTGCACGCAAACGGGAGGACGGGCGGGCCCGGACGTCACCCACGGCCGTAGAGTGCACCGGATGATCGGAGCCGGACACGTCGACGTCGACGGCTGCGTGAACTTCCGTGACGCCGGCGGCTGGTCCACCACCGACGGCCGCGTGGTTCGCCGGGGCCGTCTCTACCGGTCGGACGATCCGATTCGCATCACACCGGCCGGACGGGAGGCCGTCGATCGACTCGATCTCGCGCTCGTCGTCGACCTCCGCCAGCAGTCGCAGTTCAGTCGGAGCCCGGGCTTCGTCGACCCGAGCCGGACGGCGCACATGCCGTTCGTCGACCAGGTCGTCGACCACGAGGACCCACCACCGCTCGACACGCCGACCGACATCGCCGACCTCTACGCCGGCATGCTTCGCCAGAGTCACGACCAGGTCAGCCGTGTGCTCGCCCGCATCGCGGCCGCCCTGCCGAGCGGGCCGGTCCTCGTGCACTGTGCGTTCGGGAAGGATCGAGCTGGTCTGATCACGGCGCTGATCCAGGCCGCGATCGGCGTGCGCCGCGCCGACATCGTCGCCGATTACGTGCGATCGGACGCACCAGCCAAACGGCGTCGTGCGATGCTCGTCGACAACCCGCGTCCGGACGACCCGCCCATCGCCCGGTTGCCTGCGACGCTCTTCCGAGCACCGGCGGAGACGATCGAACTGCTCCTCGACCGAGCTGTCGCCGAGCACGGGTCGCTCGAGGAATGGGTGGCGTCGTTCGCGATCGCCGAGTCGACGGTCGAGCGTCTGCGGCTCGAACTCGTCGGCTGAGCGACGTTCAGCTGGCGCAGATCTCGAGCAGGTCGAGGATCGGTTGGACGCGGGCGACCTCGTGGCTGCGCAGGAGGTTGGCCTTGGCAAGCAGGGCAAGTACGGCCATCCCGGTCTCGGCGACGCGGGCCTCGTCGTGGAACAGGTAGACCGACGATGCCATCGTCACGCACACCGGCCAGCCGAGTTCTCGGAAGCGGAACGACTGCAGCAGGTTGTCGGTCTGATAGCGCACCCGCTCGGGTCCGTCGGGCAGGTTGAGCGCGAATCCGAAGCCGGGGTCGATCCAGAGCTTGTCGACACCCGAGCCGGTCACGAGGTCGAGCCGCTCGCGGAAGAACGTCATCTGTTCGTCGATCATCGTGTCCACCGGTGGCACGTCGGCATCGGATCGCGCCGTCTCTCCGGGGGTGTAGCAGAGGATGAGGCCCGCGTCGTGGCGGGCGATCGCTTGGTACAGCGTCGGGTCGTCGACACGGCCGGTGAGGTTGATGACCTGTGCGCCGGCCTCGAGCGCGGCGACGGCGACATCGGTGTGGTACGTCTCGACCGACACCACGAGGCCCTCGGCGAGGAGTGCGTCGACCACTGGCAACAGGGATGCGAGTTGGCGATCGACGTCGACGACGTCGGCGTTGGTGCCGGTCGACTCGGCGCCGATGTCGATCATGGCGGCGCCCTCGATCGTCATCCGCCGGGCGCGGTAGAGCGCAGCGTCGACGTTGTGGGCGATGCTCTCACGGTACGACGAGTCGCGCGACAGGTTGATCACGCCGAGCTGGTACGGGCGATCGTCGAAGACCCGGCCGCCGACCTCGATCGTGCGGACCGGATGCTCGAGCGCAGTGCGGTGGGCTTCCCAGAGGGGGAGCAGGACGTCGGGCGTGATCATGGGGTCGCTCCGTGCCAGGTGTCGGTGAGTCGGGTGAGGTCACCGGGCTCGACAGGGAGATCGGCGAGGAGGTCGCGCATGGTGCGTCCGAGGCGGGGATGGACCAGGTCCGGCGCGACGTCGCACACCGGGACCATGACGAATCGGCGCTCGTGCATCCGCGGGTGAGGGACCTCCAACGTGACGGTGTCGGAGACGAGAACGCCGTACACGAGCAGGTCGAGATCGAGGGTGCGCGGGCCCCAGTGCACGATTCGTTGGCGCTCGCGGGACGCTTCGAGCCGGTGGAGCAGCGCCAAGACGGTGGCGGCGCCGAGTGTGCTGTCGGCCAGGAGCGCCGCGTTGAGGTACGGCCCCTGGTTCTCGGGGCCTCCCACCGGTGCGGTCTCGTACAGTGGCGACACGGCGACCACGTCGATGCCGGCGGCCTCGATGCCGGCGAC
>JBGSII010000277.1:0-2141 GCA_041742555.1 Ilumatobacteraceae bacterium | reverse complement strand
GCGCCGGCGCGGCTCAGCGGCGGAAGGCCCGGTCTCGCTGCGATCGCCGCGACGACGGGCGTGTCGGGGCGCGGATGATCGACAGCGGCTGAACTCACACCGGAGTATCGGCCGGCGAGCGCCCGTCTCCTGCCCACGTCGACGTGCCGTCCGACACATGCTTCGCCGCTGCCGTCTGCAACAGTCGCGCAGATGAGCGCATTTCTGATCGTCAACTACGACATCGACAACCCGGAACTGTACGGCGAGTACCAAGCCGGGGCCATCGGTGCCCTGCGGGTCGGCACCGAGTGCGAGGTGGTCGTCTTCGACGGTGACTCGCAGCACGTCGAGGGCGACAAGACCGGTCGCCAGACCGTGGTGCTCAAGTTCGAGTCGATGGAGAAGGCCCGCGAGATCTACAACTCGGGCGAGTACCAAGCCATCGTCGGCAAGCGCCACGACGCCAGTTCGAACCACTTCGCAGTGCTGGTGAACACGCTCGCCTGATCTCCTCAGCAAGCCAGGTGGCGCAGCAGCGCATCGAGCGCGAGGAGGTAGCTGTCCGCGCCGAACCCGGCGATGACGCCGACACAGACACCGCTGACCACCGAGGTGTGCCGGAACTCCTCGCGCGCATGCACGTTCGAGAGATGCGTCTCGACGACGGGGATGTCGATCGAGGCGATCGCGTCGCGCAGGGCGATGCTGTAGTGGGTGTATGCGCCCGGGTTGAAGATCACACCGTCGGCTCGGTTTCGAGCCTCCTGGAGCGCATCGACGAGTGCTCCTTCGGCATTGCTCTGCACGTCGTAGACCTCGACGTCGCGATCGGCGGCGGCAGAGCGGACAGCTGCGAGGATGTCATCGAGCGTGGCCGACCCGTACACATCGACCTCGCGAGTGCCGAGCAGATTCAGATTCGGGCCGTTGAGCACCAGGATGCGACGGGTCATACCCGCAGGTTACGCGGGCACGGTCCCACGCAGCACTTGAGTTGGCGGGCTTTGCGACCGATGACCTCCTGGCGCTGCCCGTCCGGGGCAGCCACGATCGACGGGAGGCGGCAGCCGCATGAGCTCAGAGGTGTTCCTCGGCCGGCAACCGATCGTCGACGCGGAGCGCGAAATCTTCGGGTACGAGCTGTTGTTCCGCGGCGGCCCCGGCCAGTTGTCCGCGTTCGACGATCCTGACGCTGCGACCCGGTGCGTCATGGAACGGGTCTTCCTGCAATGGGGTATGGAACACGTCGTCGGGGATCGGTTCGGACTGCTGAACGCGAGCGCCAGCCTGATCGTCAACGGCCTCCACGAGGCGATGCCGCCCGAGGGGATGATCATCGAGGTCCGCGAGCCGGCACCGTTCGACGAGTGCACCATCGACGCGCTGCGACAGGCGCGACTGAACGGCTATCACTTCGCGCTCGACAACGTCAGCCGGGTCGGCGACCTCGAGGATTCAGAGCTGCTTCCCCTCGCGAGCATCGTCAAGATCGAGCTCACCACGGCCCATCGTGGCGAACTCGATCGTCTGATCGCCGTCGCACGCGATCGCTCGCCCGGAGTGCTCGTCGTCGCCGAGAAGGTCGAATCGCAGGACGAATTCAACCGGTGCATCGACCACGGGTTCGATCTCTTCCAGGGCTACCACCTCCGCGAGCCCGAGGTACTTCGGCGACCCGCACGACCCGCGACGCGCCGCTCGGCGGAAACCCTCCGGGCGTCACTGCACGCCGAGATCGACGTCTCGAACATCGAGGCGATCGTCGCCTCCGACCCCTCGCTCACGTTTCGGCTCCTCGCTGCGGTGAACGCGAACGCCTTCGGTCTGGATCGACAGGTGACAACCCTCGACGAGGCGATCGCCATGCTCGGCGTCAGCTCGCTGCGCCGTCTCGCGGACCTGCTCGCGTCGTCGATCGACGCCGTCGACGACGACGCTGTCCAGCACGTCGACACCGTGTTGTGCGGGGCCGCCCGCGCCGACATGGTGTCGTGCCTGTTGGCCGACACCGGCCTGGTGCGCTCCGGGGTGACCGCTGCGTTGCTCTCGGTGGTCGACCGGCTCTACGACGACTCGCTCCGCGAGCTGATCGGCGAGCTGCCGATGAGCGAGTCGACGGTCCGCGCGGTGCTGTACGGCGCTGGCCCGATCGGCGACGC